>JBMDXL010000089.1:0-5523 GCA_048594465.1 Microlunatus sp.
GCGGTCCGGTCCCGCGCGGGGGCGACCCGCAACGACGTGGCCCGGCTGGCCGGGGTGAGCACCGCGGTGGTCAGCTACGTGGTCAACGGTGGCCCCCGCCCGGTGTCGGCGGCCACGGCCGCGCGGGTCCGGGACGCCATCGACCGACTCGGCTACCGGCCCAACACGACCGCCCGGGCGCTCGCGGTCGGCAGCACCAAGACGATCGGTCTGGTCGTGCCCGACAGCACCAACCCCTTCTTCGCCGAGTACGCCTGGCAGCTCCAGCGAGCGGCCACCGAGCTCGGCTACGCCGTGCTGATCTCCAACACCGGCTTCGACGCGGGCGTCGAGGAGCGCAGCGTGCTCGACCTGTACGACCGGCAGATCGACGGTCTGCTGATCGCCGGCGTCTCGGGTCTGCGCCAGGTCGAGGAGCTGCTGCGCCGTGGGCTGCGTATCCCCGTGGTGCTGATCGACGTCGCGTTCCCGCTGCACGGGCACACCGCCGTCGGACCCGACGCCATCGCCGGATCCGCCCGCGTGGTCGACCACCTGCTGTCCGCCCACGGTCACGCCTCGGTGGCCCTGATCGTCGGGCACTCCGCCGATCCCGGGAGCGACGGGCGGGAACGGGGCTGGACCGAGGCGCACGCTCGGGCCGGACGCCGGCTGGGAGTGGTCGAGCGCACCTCTTTCAGCCGGCAGGGCGGCTACGAGGCCGGTCGGCGCCTGCTGGACCGGGCCGACCGCCCTTCCGCGGTGTTCGTCAGCTCCGACGCCCAGGCCGTGGGCGTGCTGCACGCCGCGCGCGAGCTGGGGCTGACCGTGCCCGACGACCTCGCCGTGGCCGGGTTCGACGACAGCGACGAGTCGCGCTTCTGCTCGCCGCCGCTCACCACCGCCCGCCAGCCCACCCGGGAGATGGCCGACGCAGCTGTTGCCGCCGTCCTGCGCGGCGGTTCGGCAGCCGAGCACCTGGTGTTCGACATGCCCCTGGTGGTCCGACGGTCCTGCGGCTGCCCGACCACCTGAGCGCTCCATCGGCCGGGGTCGGCGGGCCCGGGACCGCCCGGGGTCCGCAGAGTCCGCCGATTCTTCTGTCGCGTCCCAGAATTTTGCCGTTCCCCTCCCGGGAGACGTGGCCGTCGCCTATCCTCGTACGAGTGAGTGGGCCGGACACGTCCGGGCCACTGAGCGCGGCCGTCGGGGGGCGTCGCGCCAAGCGGGAAGGCACCATGGGCGAAGGTTCGACGACGAGGGTCGACGCGGGTTCCGCGCGCAGACCACGCCGCGCTGGTGCACGCCCTGACCGGGTCCGGTCCTGGTGGACCTCCGCCGCGTCCGTCGCCACCGCGTTCGTCCTGGCCGTGCCGCTGCTCGGTCTGGCCGACACGATCAACCCCACCCGGGCTGCGGCCGCTCCGGACGAGCCCTGCATCGCTGTCAACAGCGTGCTGCCGGCCACCAAGAGCGCCCGCGAGGCCACGGCGGCCAAGGCCGCGGCCCAGTGGTTCCCGGCCGACCAGGTGGCCATGGCCACAGCGGTCGCCGGCGCCGAGTCCTCCTGGAACCCGACGGCGGTGAACAAGGCGGCCCGGGGCAACTACGGCCTCTGGCAGATCAACTCGGTCCACGAGAAGCTGCTCGACGCCAAGAGCTGGAAGACCCCGGCCGACAACGCCTGGATGGCGTTCCAGGTCTGGGACGCCGCCGACGGCACGAAAGGGAACGGCCGCGGTTCGTGGAAGCCGTGGTCGGTGTTCAACTCCGGCAGCTACAAGGCCTACCTCCGTGAGTCCGCCCCGGTCACCGACCAGGCGTCGGTCTGCGTCGAGGCACCGCCCGGGTCCGAGATCCGGGTCTCCACCTGGAACGTGCTGCTGAGCAACTCCACGAAGGGGATCGCCGCCGGGATCGAGGAGCTGACCTCCCGCAGCGACGTCTTCGGTCTGCAGGAGATGGGAAGCTCGTCTGACCGGGCGACGGCCTTCCGGGCCGCCAAGGCGAACGGCTTCACCATGACCACCGACCGCACGGCGGTGCCGATCTTCTACCGGACGGACAAGTACACCGTCGTCGAGCAGGGTCGGCAGCGGGCGTTCTCGGCCGGTCAGAAGGTCGAGAAGCGGGGCGGCAAGGGCACCGAGAAGACCAAGGACAAGTGGGTCAACTGGGTCCAGCTGCAGGACAACGCCACGCAGGAGACCTTCTACGTGGTGAACACCCACCTCCTGGTCGGGGCGTACAACAAGGGCGTCAACGGCAAGAACAAGAAGCGCATCGCGCTCTACAACCAGCAGCTGAACACCGTCACCGCCCTCACCGACCAGTTCCAGACGTCCGGTTCCTCGGTCTACGTCACCTGTGACTGCAACGTGAACTACGACGCCGAGGTCGCCCCCGTCGCCGCCATGGGCGACAGCGGTCTGATCGCCAACTGGCGCGACCTGGACGGCAGCCCCACCCTGGGCAAGAAGCAGCGTCTCGACTACGTGTGGTCGAACCGCACGCCGTCCAGCCAGGACATCGGCGAGAAGTCCGGTTCCGACCACGCCATGGTGACCGTCACCTACCCGCCGTCGACCGGTCCGTCCGGCACGATGACCCCGGTGAACGGCAGCACCGCGCAAGAGATCTACAGCATGCGTACGGTCACCGACCCGACCTCCAGCCGGACGTTCCTGGTGCCGATCCCGACCGGAGACGCCGGGAAGGTCCTGAACCGGGCACTGGACCAGGTCGGCGACCGCTGGGAGTACGGCGGCGACGGACCGGACGCCTGGGACTGCTCGGGGCTGACCGCCGACGCCTGGAAGGCGGCGGACGTCGCCCTGCCGCACCAGTCGGAGGCGCAGCAGCAGAAGCTCAAGAACGTGGACCTGGCCGACGCCCAGCCCGGCGACATCTTCTGGCGCGAGGGTTACACGGCGATCTACCTGGGCACGGTCGGCAACGAGCGGATCGTGGTCGGGGCTCGGAAGTCCGAGGGCGCGGTCGTCATCCACGTGGTCGACAGCCACGACATCAAGGCCGTGCTGCACCCGACCGCCTGAGCACTCCGCCGGTCAGCCGGTGACCTTGCGCAGCTCGCGGCCCGACGGCGGCCGCACCTTGAGCGAGCCGAGCCCGACGTTGCCGTGCAGGACCAGCAGCGGCGCCCCCGGAGCCGGCTCACGCCGCACCTTGATCGACTTGCTGCCCATCCCCTTGCCCAGTCGGTCGTCATTGGCCGCCCAACCGTCGGGCACGATGATGGTGACGCTGCCGGCGCCGGCGACGACCTCGATCTCGATCACCGGCGCCGCCGGGCGGGCCTGCAGGCAGTTCAGCTTCACGGTGCCCGCGCCGGAGCTGATCCGCAGGAACGGGGCCACCACCCAGGCGCCGTCGCGCTTCTCGCTGCTCACCCCGCCGTCCAGCCGGAGCGGGTCCTCCCGGGCGAAGCCCGGCGCGGGAGGTCCCTGCACCACCGGCGCCGAGGGTGTCCGCGTACGCCAGGGCAGGTCCGCGCCCAGATCGGCCACCAGCCGGTCCAGGTCGGCGTACGTCCTGGCCTGCAGCGCCACCTCGAGACGGTCCTCGAGCTCGCTCATCTCCAGCCGACCGTCGGCGGCAGCCTCCTGCAGGATCGCGGTGACGGCCTCCCGCTCGGCGTGGCCGACGCGCAGGTGACCTCCGGGAACCGACTCCTGGCTCATGCCCGGCACTCTAGTCGCGTGGTCTGCGGACGAGACCGCCCCGCGGGCCGCCCCGCTCCCCTACTCTTCTCCCATTCGCGGTGCTGGTGGCGGGAGGATCCGTGGAACAGATCGACTGGTCGACCGAGTGGCTGACGTCGCTGCTCTGGCTGCTCCGGACGTACGCGCTGACCTTGGTGATCTTCACCCTGGTCGCCTGGTTGCTGATCCGGCGCACGCGTTGGGGTCGTCAGTTCTGGCGGCTCTCCGGCCCGTACTTCCTCCCCCGACCGCGGACCCGGAGCGGCTGGCGGCCGCTGCTGGCCGTGGCTCTGCTGCTGCTGCTCACCCTGGTGTCGGTCCGGCTGGACATCCTGCTGTCGTACCAGGGCAACGAGATGTACACCGCGCTGCAGCAGCTCGACGCTCCCGCGTTCTGGCGCTCCCTGATCGTCTTCGCCGTCCTGGCCACCATCAACGTGGCGCTGGTGCTGGTCACGTTCTACGTGAGCCAGCGGCAGGTGATCAACTGGCGGCGGTGGCTGAACGGTCGGATGCTGGACGACTGGCTGGGTGGTGCCGCCTTCCACCGCAGCCGCTACGTGGCCGAGCCGATCGACAACCCCGACCAGCGGATCCAGGAGGACATCACCTCCTTCGCCAACGTCTCCCAGGACCTGGCTCTGGGTGTGGTCTCCTCGATGGTCTCGCTGGTGTCCTTCTCGATCATCCTGTGGAGCCTGTCCGGACCGCTCAGCGTGCTCGGAGTGACCATCCCCCGCGGCATGGTCTTCGTGGCGTACGTGTACGTGATCATCGCGACCCTGATCGCCTTCCGGATCGGCAAGCCGCTGATCCGGCTCAACTTCCTCAACGAGCTGCTCACCGCGTCGTACCGCTACGCGCTGGTCCGGACGCGCGAGAACTCCGAGAACATCGCCTTCTTCCGTGGCGAGCCGGTGGAGAAGGCGGGTCTCCTGGGACGGTTCGCGGGGGTGATCGCCAACACCTGGGCGATCGTCTTCCGCAGTCTGAAGTTCCAGGGTTTCAACCTGATCGTGAACCAGATCGCCGTCGTCTTCCCGATCATCCTCCAGGTGCGGCGCTACTTCAGCGGCCAGATCACGCTGGGCGACGTGACCCAGACCGCGACGGCCTTCGGGCAGGTCTTCAACGCGCTCTCGTTCTTCCGGCTGGCCTACGACAACTTCGCCGCCTACCGCGCGGTGCTGGACCGGCTCACCGGGCTGCTGGACGTCAACGACGAGGCCCGTGCGCTCCCCACCCCGACCACGGAGGAGCGCGGCAGCGGGCTGGTCGTGCGCGACCTGCAGATCCGGTTGCCGGACGGCCGACCGCTGCTCGACGACCTGGACCTCGAGGTCGGCCCGGGCAGCACCTTGTTGATCACCGGCCCGTCGGGCACCGGCAAAACCACCTTGCTGCGCAGTCTCGCGGGGCTCTGGCCCAACGCGGAGGGCGTCATCGAGCGGCCCGGCGACGCCGACACCCTGTTCTGCTCCCAGCAGCCGTACCTGCCGCTGGGCACGCTCCGCGGTGCCCTGTCCTACCCCACCCCGGCCGCCGAGCTCACCGACGACGACGCCCGGGCGGTGCTGGAGACCGTCCAGCTGGCGCACCTCGCGGGCGATCTGGACAACGAGCGGGACTGGTCGCGGCGGCTCTCGCCCGGTGAGCAGCAGCGGCTCTCGTTCGGTCGGATCCTGCTCCGCAGGCCGTCGCTGATCTTCCTGGACGAGTCGACCTCGGCCATGGACGAGGGGATGGAGCACGCCATGTACGCCCACGTCCGGGAGGTGCTGCCGGACAGCACCATCGTCAGCGTCGGCCACCGCAGCAGCCT
>JBMDXL010000890.1:0-6064 GCA_048594465.1 Microlunatus sp.
GATCTTGACCGGGATCCCTTACAGGGCACAGGTCACGAGCTCCTGGTTGGTCATCTGGAAGCAGCCGTCGCCGTCGATGCCCCAGACGACGGAGTCCGGTCGACCGACCTTGGCCCCCATCGCCGCGGGCACGCAGTAGCCCATCGTGCCGAGGCCGCCGGAGTTCAGCCAGCGACCGGGCAGCTCCCAGGGCAGGAAGTGCGCCGCCCACATCTGGTGCTGGCCCACGCCCGAGGCGTAGTACGCGTCCGGTCCCGTCAGCTCGCCGATCCGCTGGATCACGTGCTGCGGCGACAGGCTGCCGTCGTCGGGCAGGTCGTACCCGGTCGGGTAGCGACGCTTGACGTCGGTCAGGAACCGGGCCCACTCGCCCACGTCCGGCAGCCGCCCACCGCTGCGCAGCAGGCTGGTCAGCTCGCCGATGATCTCCTTGGCGTCGCCCACGATCGGCACGTCGGCGTACCGGTTCTTGGAGATCTCCGCCGGGTCGATGTCGGCGTGGATCACCTTGGCGCCCGGGGCGAAGGTGGTCAGGTCGCCGGTCACCCGGTCGTCGAACCGGGCGCCGAGGGTGATCAGCAGATCCGCCCGCTGCAGCGCCCCGACGGCGGCCACGTCACCGTGCATCCCCGGCATGCCCATGTTCTGGGGGTGGCTGTCGGGGAAGCAGCCCAGCGCCATCAGCGTGGTGACCACCGGGATACCGGTCAGGTCGGCCAGCTCGCGCAGCTCGGCGGACGCGTGCGCCTTGAGCACGCCGCCGCCGACGTAGAGCACCGGTCGCTTCGACTCGGCGATCAGCCGGGCCGCCTCGCGCACCTGCTTGCCGTGCGGCTTGACCACCGGGCGGTAGCCCGGCAGGTCCAGCTGGGTCGGCCAGGTGAAGCCCGACGTCGCCTGCAGCGCGTCCTTGGTGATGTCGACCAGCACCGGACCGGGTCGGCCGGTGCCGGCGATGTGGAAGGCCGAGGCGATGGCCTCGGGGATGTCGGCCGGCTTGGTCACCAGGAAGTTGTGCTTGGTGATCGGCATGGTGATGCCGCGGATGTCGGCTTCCTGGAAGGCGTCGGTGCCGATCGCCGGTGCGGCGACCTGCCCGGTGATCGCCACCAGCGGCACGGAGTCCATGTACGCGTCCGCGATCGGGGTGACGAGGTTGGTGGCGCCCGGGCCCGAGGTGGCCATGCAGACACCGACCTTGCCGGTGACCATGGCGTACCCCTGGGCCGCGTGACCCGCGCCCTGCTCGTGGCGGACGAGGATGTGGCGTACGACCTCGGAGTCGTAGAGCGGGTCGTAGGCGGGGAGGATCGCCCCGCCCGGGATCCCGAAGACGGTGTCTGCTCCCACCTGCTCCAGTGACTTCACCAGGGACTGAGCGCCGGTGAACTCACCGGCGGGGTCCATGTCGGCCATAGCCGTGCTCCTGTCGTTTCCGAACCTGCTAGATGTTACGCCCGTGCTACGCCGAGCCTCCCCGGCAAGAAAAAACCCCCGCCGCCGCAAGGCAGACGAGGGAGCGCGTCGGTGGTGAGCTGGACTCAGCCGACACGCTGACAAACTACGAGGAGGGATGCGGTACGCACCCCGTCACTGTCGTCCATCACGCCCAGCGCGTCAATCCGCCGGGCCGCGCGTCTTGCCATCCGGAAGGACCCTCGGGGGCCCTAGCTTCTGCCGACCGGGACATCCGCGGGGCTCGACTTTCTCCGACCGGCGTGTCGCGCCCCGATCAGCGGTTGAGCCGCGGGTTTGTCCGGCCACGGTCCACCACGGCCGCCCCACTACCCTGCCGGTCCCGTCCGCCGCCGGCCCGGGGAGGCCACAGGATCGGTGGCTAGCATGCCGGGGCCGACCGCGCCCGCAGGTGCGACGGCCCGTCGTCCGCGACCACCTCACCGGGGAGCCGTCCAGAACGTGTCGAGCTGCGACCAGTCAGGACCGGAGTGCGCGTGTGCGAGCGGCACCCCCCGACGCTCGACCCCACCGACACCGCCCCACGGGTCCGAGCCCCACCCGGACGGACCGCGGTGACCCCGCTGTGGCTCCGCAGCGTCCGTCGTCGCCCGCAGACCGCGCTGCTGCTCTGTCTGCTGTCCACGGTCGCGGTGATGACGGCCATGCTCGGCCCGCTGCTGGTCCGCGCGGTCGGTGAGTCGACGCTGTCCGACGCCCTGGACGACGGCGGTCTGGACGGCTCCTCGCTGACCATCAGCTCCGAGGCGGGGGCCGGTCAGTCCCACGACGAGGCCCGGGTGCCGATCGAGGACGCCATCGCCGAGCTGACGGCGGGCGCGGCCGCGCCGCTCTGGCAGCCGCCGGTCACCCTGGTCCGCTCCACCACCATCGTGATCTGGAGCCGGGGCCCCGGCACCCTCGGCACCGACGCGCAGGTCAACGGGGTCGACGACGGCTGCGCCGGCTACGTGATCAACGCCGGGACCTGTCCCGCGGTCAAGAGCCAGGTGATGCTCAGCGGCGTCGACGCCCGCCGCCAGCGGGTCGCGGTCGGCGACCGGATCACGTTCAGCCTGGCCCGGGCCGACGACGTCACCGTCACCGTGGTCGGTCTGTACGACGCCGCCGCCTCGGCGGGTCCGGCCGGTCTGGTCCGACCCGGGACGACCGCGGGGGTCCTCGCCGGCATCAAGGGCGACGCCCTGGTGATGAGCAACGCCCAGCTCGCCGACCTGCCCCTCCCGGTCCAGGTGACGATGCGCTCCACCCTGCGTCCGGGTCTCGCGCTCGCCCAGCTGCCCGCGCTGCAGGCCTCCATCGACGCGACCAAGGCGGCGGTCAACCGGCAGGACCGGCTGCTCGCCCTGAGGAGCGACCTGCCCGACCTGCTCACCCGGGTGACGACGCAGGCGGCGGCCGCCCAGGTCCTCATCCTGGTCACCGGGGTCCAGGCACTGTTCCTGGCCGTCTACGCCCTGGCCATCGTGCTGCAGCGCATCGGCCGGGCCCGGGCGGCGGAGTGGAGCGTCGGCCGTCTGCGGGGCGTCCCGCGCCGGCGCTGGCTGGGCTCGGTCTACACCGAGCCGCTGCTCGCGCTGCTCCTCGGGCTCCCTCTCGGTCTGCTGGCCGGGACCGCGGTCGCCCGCTGGGGAGTGGACTGGGCCCTGCGCCCCGGCACCCCGGTGGAGCCCTGGCGGGCCCCGGTGGTGGGTTCCGCGGTCGCCGCCACCGTGATCGCGGTGGCGGCCCTGGTGGCGGTCAGTCTGCGGAGTCTGCGCCAGCCGCTGGCCGAGCTGGTCCAGCAGCAGGCCGAAGCGCGGCGCCTCGGGGTGGTCGGGGCCGTGGTGCACGCCGGTGTGGTCCTGCTCGCCGCCGCCAGCGTCTACCAGCTGGTCTCCGGCGGGCTGCTCGGCGCCACCGGCGGTCAGCTCGGTCTGCTGGCACCCGGTCTGCTGGCCCTGGCCGTGGCCATGCTGACGGTCCGGCTCGCCGTGCTGGTGGTCGCCCAGATCACCACCCGACCGCCCCGCAGTCTGGCGTCGCTGGTGGTCGGCCGGCACGCCGCCCGCAGCCCGTCCACCCTGAACCCGGCGATGATCATCGCCGTCGGGGTGGCGCTGTCCGTCTTCGCCACCCAGGTGCTGGCGCTGTCGGTACGGAACCAGGGGCTGCGGGCCGACGCCGCCACCGGGGCCGACACCGTCCTCACCGTCTCCGTACCGCGCGACGGCGACCTGCTCGGCGCGGTCCGCGCCGCCGACCCGAGTGGTCGGTACGCGATGGCGGTCCAGGAGAGCGCGGTCGGCGAGTTCAGCGGCACGGCCCGGCTGGTCGCGGTCGACAGCAGCCGGCTGGCGGCGGTCGCCGCCTGGTCACCGCAGTGGGCCGGGGTGGCCGACGTGGCCGATGCTCTCCGGGGATCGGTCACGCCCGCGATCCGGCTCCGAGGCAGCACCCTCCAGGTCGACCTCACCGACGTACGGGCGGAGCCGCTGGCCCTGCCGGACCCGACGGCCCCCGGTGCGGTGGACCCCGCTCCCCCACCCGCGCTGGTGGTCACCGTGGAGACGGAGGGCCGCTGGCAGACGGTCGTGCTCGGTCCGCTCGAGCGCACCAGCCGACCGGGTGATCAGCAGCTGACCGCCGATCTCCCGTGCCCGGACGGCTGCCGCCTGGTGGGGATCGGTCTGCAGGCGCGGACCAACCAGCCGTACCGGGTGAGTCTGACCGTGGCCGCCGTCGCCACCGACCGCCAGCCCGCCGCCGAGTCCCACACCTGGCTACGGGCCCCCGACCGGTGGCGGGAGCAGTCGGTGAACCAGACCGTGGGCGAGCAGACGACCAGCGCCGGCCCCGCCGCCGGCGCCGCCGGCCTGACCCGCGGGGGGGTCGCCCCCCAGGGCTCCGGTCTGACCCAGGTGTCGCCGACCGACACCGCCGACCCGCTGCCCGCCGTGCTGGCCCCGGGGACGTCGGTGGAACCGGTGCCGGGGCAGGAGGGGGTGGGCTACGGCACCGGTCTGGACGGCCAGCAGCAGAAGGTCCGGGTGGTCGGCCGGGCCTCGGTCCTGCCGCGCGCGCTGGACACCGGGGTGCTGGTGGACCTGGCCAACGCGCAGGGACTCTCCGACCCGGCGACCAGCCAGTCCATCGACGAGGTGTGGCTGGCCCCCGGGGCACCGGCCGCCGTCGAGCAGCGGCTGGTCGAGGAAGGACTGTCGGTGGAGAAGCGGGAGTCCCTGGTGGCCGAGCGGACCACGCTGGAGAACCAGGCCACCACCCGTGGCGCCGCGGTCGCGGTGACGATCAGCGCAGCGGCCCTGCTGCTCAGCCTGCTCGCGCTGGTCGCCGCCCGCTGGGCCGACGCCGGCCACCGGGCCGCCGACTGGCGGTCGCTCCGCGAGGGTGGGGTACGACCGGGTCGGCTCCGACGGCTGGTGGCCGTGGAGATCGCCGCCCCTGCGGTCGCGGCGGTGCTCGTCGGTCTGCTGACGGGAGCGGTCGCCGCGCTGGTCGCCGCCCCGCGGCTCCCGCTGGTCGACCTCTCTGCGGCCGGTCCACCGCTGGACCTGCGCCTGGCCTGGGAGCCGATGGCGATGATCGGGGCGGGCGCGGTGGTGGTCATCGGCCTGATCGCCCTGGTCGGTGCCCTGGCCGAGATCCGTCCCCGGCGGTGGCGATGACCACCGGCGCCGGGGTCCGTACGGTCGGCGTGGTGCACGTCTACCGGGTGGCCGGCACCGACGTCGCCGCCCTGCGTGGGGTGGACCTGACAGTCGCCCCGGGTGAGCGGGTGGCGCTGCTCGGCCCGTCCGGTTCGGGCAAGTCGACCCTGCTCAGCGTGGTCGCCGGGCTGCGCCGTCCCTCGGCGGGGGCGGTGTTCGTCGACGGCGACGACATCGCCCGGTTCAACGAGACCCAGCTGTACGCCTACCGCTCCGCCGGCCTCGGTCTGATGATGCAGGGAACGGTCTCCAACCTGCTGCCGTACGCCAGCCCGCGGGAGAACGTCCGCTTCGTCGCCGGTCGACCACCGCGGGGACGGGCGGCCGACCCCGGGGCGGAGGCCCTGGCCGCGGCGGGGCTGGTCGACGAGCGGCGTCCGGTGGGCACCCTCAGCCGGGCCGACCAGCAGGCCACGGCGCTGGCGGTGGCGATGGCCGGCTCTCCCCGGCTGCTGCTGGTGGACGAGCCGACCAGCCAGCTCGACGATGACGCCCGCGAGCGGCTGCTGGACACGCTGGTGGCCGCCACCGCCGCGGCCGGCACCACCGTGCTGATGGTGACCCACGACGAGACGGTCGCCCAGCGGATGCAGCGGATGGTGCGGATGCGGGAGGGCCGGGTCGGGGCCGAGGGGCAGCGGCACGACCAGTACGCGGTGATCGGCGCCGACGGCTCGGTGCAGCTGCCCGAGGAGCTGATGGTCGCCTGGCCGGCCGGGTCGACCGTCGTCGTCGCCGCCGACTCCCCGGACGTGATCACCCTCCGGCGCCGCCCCGCGGCGGGGCAGGAGCAGTCGTGAGCCGATCCGACGAGCGAACCGAGCGCGGGCCCGGCGACCCGGCTGCGTCGATCTGCGGACTGCGTGTCCGGTCCGGCCCCG
>JBMDXL010000891.1:0-2615 GCA_048594465.1 Microlunatus sp.
AGTCGCGGACGTACTCGGTCACCAGGTGACCTGAGTCGAAGGACGTCGTGGTGACGCGCCGCAGTGTCCGAGGTGAGAAGCCCCCGCCGGTCAGGAACGGGATCCCGGCCCCGGCCAGCACCGGGTAGGTCTTGACCACCAGCTCGTCGATCTCGTCCACCAGGGCACCGGCCAGCCGCGCTCCGCCGGCCAGGTAGAGGTCCAGTCCCTCCTCGGCCTTGAGCGCGCGGACCCGCGCGACCGGGTCCGCGGTCACCACCTCGACCGCGCGGTCCGCTGTGTCCAGGGTGGTGGAGACCACCAGCTGGCGCAGGTGCGCGTACGGGCTGGTGATGCCGAGGGCCAGCGCCGGCTCGTACGTGCCCCGGCCCATGATCACGGTGTCCCAGCGGCGGTTCGGGAGGTCGGTCAGTCCGAGCGCACCCCGGACGTGCGTGGGCATCGTCTCCGGATAGGCCCCCACCAGGTGCTGCAGGTACGGCTCGGGGGTCGGGAAGAAGTCGATCTCGTCAGCGGGACCGGCGATGAAGCCGTCCACGGTGACACCGATCAGGTAGGTCAGTCGGCGCATCACGATCACTCCTCGGTTCGGGGCCGGTCGGCAGCGTGGATCCGGTCAGCGGGAAACGGTCGGGCCTTGAACCGGGTCGGTCGCAGACGCGGGAGAGTAGCTCGGGGTTGATCAGAAGTCGATCCGCAGGACGGCCCGTCGCAGACTCGGTCGTGCCACCTCCACGAGTCCGGCCGCGGCGAACACGTCGACCGTGCCGACGTGCAGCTCCTCGCTGATGACCTGGGTGGTGGTGATCGGGTAGGCCTCCAGCGCCCGGGCGCCGCGGTCACGGGCGAAGCCGACCGAGGCCCGCGCCAGCGCCCGACTCACGCCGCGACGGCGGTAACCCGCCCTGGTGAGCAGGCAGGTCACCGCCCACACACCGAGATCGGTCCGGTCCTCGTCGCGCCCGTGCCACGGAGTCCGGAACACCCGCACCAGGCCCTGGAAGTGCGGTCGGGGCTCGACTGCGCACCAGCCCACGGGCTCGCCGTCGAGGTAGGCGACCAGACCGCTGGTCGACGGGGCGTCCGGGTGGTCGCAGTCGGTCTGCTCCCGCAGCCGCCGGGCGCGGTCCTCCGCCACCACCGACCCGAACGACTCCTTGGGCGCCAGCTTGAAGCGCTGGCACCAGCAGCGCCGGGCCGGCCCTCGGCCGCCGAAGACCAGCTGCAGGTCGGTCCAGGCGGCCTCGTTGGCCGGCCTCACCACGATCGGGGTCGGGTCGTCCACGGGCCGATTCTGCCGCGTCCGGCCGTGCGGGGCCAGGCGTCAAGATGGCGTCAAGAGCTGTCAGGAACGCGCCAAGGCCGCCGCTCGGGCGTCGGGGAACGGGTTGCCTTGACCGGGTGATGTTCTCCCTGTCCTCGCTGCGGACGCCGTCGGCTGTCCCGCACCCCCGGCCGGTGCTCCGATGACCGCCGTCTCCGTCGTCCTGCTGTTGCTCACCGTCGCGCTGGTCGGTTACCTGCTGTGGACGCTCGTCTTCCCGGAGCGGTTCTGATGACCGGCCTCGGTGACACCGCCGCGGGTCTGCTGACCATCGCCGCGCTGCTGGCGATCCTGGCGCTGGTCTACGTGCCACTCGGTGATCACCTCGCCGCGGTGCTGACCCCGACCCGGCACCTGCGGATCGAGCGTCGGCTCTACCGCGTGCTCGGGGTGAACCCCGACGGCCAGCAGAACGCCCGCAGCTACGCCCTGGCGGTGCTGGCCTTCTCCACCGTCTCGATCGTCGTGCTGGTGGCGATCCTGATGGGTCAGGCGCAGCTGCCGTACAGCCGCGGTCTGCCCGGGATGGGACCGACGATGGCCCTCAACACCGCCGTCAGCTTCGTGACCAACACCAACTGGCAGTCGTACGCGGGCGAGTCGACCCTGGGCTACACCGCGCAGGCGGCCGGGCTCACGGTGCAGAACTTCGCCTCCGCCGCGGTCGGGATCGCGGTCGCCGCGGCTCTGCTGCGCGGCTTCGCGGCCCGGCAGACCAGCGAGCTCGGCAACTTCTGGGTCGACCTGATCCGGATCGTGGTGCGGGTCCTGCTCCCGCTGAGCCTCCTGGTGGCCGTGCTGCTGGTGGCCTGCGGCGTCCTGCAGAACCTGGCGCCGGACCGGTTGATCAGCACCGTCGCCGGTGGGACCCAGACCCTGCCCGGCGGGCCGGTGGCCAGTCAGGAGGCGATCAAGCTGCTGGGCACCAACGGCGGCGGCTTCTTCAACGCCAACTCCGCCCACCCGTTCGAGAACCCCACCCCGGTCTCGAACCTGATCGAGATCGCCAGCCTGCTGGTCATCCCGGTCGCGCTCACCCGGACCGCGGGCACCATGCTCGGCAACCGCCGTCAGGGCACCGCCCTGCTGGCCGCGATGGCTGTGCTGTGGGCCGCGGCCCTGGCCCTGACCACCTGGGCGGAGGTCGCCGCCCGCGGGGCGGTACCGGCGGCCGCCGGGGCGGCGATGGAGGGCAAGGAGACCCAGTTCGGCGCCTGGGCCAGCGCCTTGTTCGCCACCGCGACCACCGGCACCTCCACGGGTGCGGTCAACACCATGCACGACTCCATGA
>JBMDXL010000892.1:0-1587 GCA_048594465.1 Microlunatus sp.
GTCATCGTGGCCATCGTCGCGGTGCTGGTGCAGATGGCGTTCAACCCGGACACCCTCACCCAGCTGCTGCTGAGCCTGCTGTCGTGGGGTCTGCTGCTGATCATCTTCTTCGCCACCAAGCGGATCCGGGACAAGGCACCGGCGACAGCCCCCGCCGCGGCCGAGACCGGCGACGCCCAGCGCGTGCTGGTGCTGGCCAACGAGACCGTCGAGGGCGACGAGCTCATCACCGAGCTGCGCCGGATCGACGCGACCGGCAAGGCCGAGTACCTGATCTGCGTGCCGGCCAACCCGATCGACACCGGTCAGGCCATGCACTCCGGCGCGGTCTACCTGTGGGAGAAGACGGCCGAGGCCGCCCAGGCCCGCCTGGACCGGACGCTGGCGGTGCTGCAGACCCAGAAGCTGCAGGTCAGCGGCGAGCTCGGCGACTACCGGCCGCTGCGGGCGCTGGCCACCGCGGTGCAGGAGTTCCACCCTGACCGCCTGGTGATCTGCACCCACCCGGAGGACCGGTCGGCGTGGTTGCGCTACGACGTCGTCGATCGGGCCCGGGAGACCTACCCGAACCTGCCGGTCACCCACGTCGTGGTGGAGCACGCCGAAGTGTCGGCCTGAGCCATGAGTGCCATCCTGATCGGTCTCGCCCCGGGGGACCGGGGCGAGGCCGCCGGCCACCTCGGCGCCATGATCGCCCGCTCCACCGGTTCACCCCTGGTGATCGCCGCGATCACGCCGGAGCCCTGGCCGCCGAGCCCGTTCCTCGGTGACGAGGAGTTCCTGGCCCTGCAGCGGGCAGCGGCCGAGGAGTCGCTGGCCCGGGCCCGCGCCATCATCGGGGACGCGGGCGAGCCCGAGCTCGTGGTCCGGACCGCTCGTTCGGTCACCGACGGGCTGCTGGAGGTCAGCGCCGAGCAACAGGCCGCGCTGGTGGTGCTCGGATCGGGGACCTCGGGTCTGCCGGGTCGGGTCTCCCTGGGCAGCATCGCCCAGCGGATCCTGCACAGCCTGGACACCCCCGTCTGCTTCGCCCCGGCGGACTTCGCGGTGCCGTCCGGTTCCCGCGTCGGCCGGATCACCGTGGGGTTCGGCCGTGCCGACTCGGACTCGGGGCTGCTCACGGCTGCCCTCGAACGGGCCGAGCAGTTCGGCATCCCGCTGCGGGTCGCCTGCTTCGCCGTACGTCCGGAGACGTCCCTGCGGGGGACGATCGAGACAGCGGCCGAGGACCTCGTCGTCGGCGAGTGGGCCGACCGGGTCCGGGCCGACATCCGGGCCGCGGCCGCCCGCTCCGGGGTCGACGGCGAGAGCCTGGAGATCGTCATCGGGACCGGCGTCGGCTGGGCGGAGACGATCGCCAGCGTCAGCTGGCAGCCCACCGACCTGCTGGCGATCGGAGCGCAGACCTCGGCCATCAGCCGCTTCCTGCTGGGATCGCACGCCGCCAAGATCGTCCGGCACTCCCCCGTACCGGTGCTCACCGTGGCCCGGGGTTCTCTGGACGCCTGACCCTGGCCCGGCCCCGACCCTCGCGGACCCCCCCCGTGGCCCGCTGACGCCCCCACGGCGGGGGGGGCGGCGCCGGGG
>JBMDXL010000893.1:0-1501 GCA_048594465.1 Microlunatus sp.
GGTCCGCGACTCCGCGGAGCTGGCGTGGGCCGACTGGCTGGGCAGCGCGGCCTTCGACCGGCCCGAGGACCACTGGCCGCGGCGCTGGGCGGAGGCGTACGTGCACTTCGCGGCCGGGGAGAAGCGGGCCTGGCTGCACGACCTCGGGGTCAGGTGGTTCCCGCTGGTGCAGTGGGCCGAACGCGGTGGCTACCAGGTGCCCGGGCACGGCAACTCGGTCCCGCGCTTCCACGTCACCTGGGGCACCGGACCGGGACTGGTCGAACCGTTCGCCCGGGCCGTGCTGGCGTCGTCGAAGGTGCGGATCCGCAGCCGCCACAAGGTGACCGGGATCGAGGTCGGCGACGACGGGGTCCGCGTGCACGGGTCGGTGCTCGAGCCCGGCGACGCTCCCCGCGGCGTGCCGAACCCCACCGGCGTGGTGGGTTCGTTCTCCTTCGCCGCCCAGGCCGTGGTGGTGGCCGGCGGCGGGATCGGCGGCAACCTCGACCTGGTCCGGCGCAGCTGGCCGCGGATGTACGGTGAGCCGCCCCGGGAGCTGATCGCCGGGGTCCCCGACTTCGTGGACGGCTCGATGCTCGCCGTGGCCACCGAGGCCGGCGGCCGGGTGATCAACCCGGACCGGATGTGGCACTACCCGGAGGGCGTGGTGAACCACGCGCCGCTGTGGACCCGGCACGGCATCCGGATCCTGCCGGGACCCTCCAGCCTGTGGCTGGACGCCGCCGGCCGACGGCTGCCCGCTCCCCTGTTCCCGGGCTTCGACGCCCTCGGGACCCTGCGCCACCTGACCGCCACCGGGCACGACCACTCCTGGTTCGTCCTCGACGGCGCGACGGCGGCCAAGGAGCTGGCCCTGTCCGGGTCGGAGCAGAACGGCGACCTCACCGGCAAGGACGTGCGGCTGCTGGCCGGTCGGCTGCGGCCGGGACCCACCCCCGAGCTGCAGGCGTTCCTCGACCACGGGGTGGACTTCCTGACCGCCGGCACCACCGCGGAGCTGGCGGCGAAGATGAACGCGTTGGCCGGGGAGCCGCTGGTCGACGCCGAGGCGCTGCGGCTCCTGATCGAGGCGCACGACCTCCAGGTGGCCTCCGGGCTGGGCAAGGACCCGCAGGTGGTGGCCGTGACCGCCGCCCGTCGGTTCCTGGTGGACAGGCTGATGCGGGTGGTCCCGCCGCACCCGCTCCTCGATCCCGACGCCCCGGGTGAGGGCCGCGCCGGCGCGGGCGGTCCGCTGCTGGCGGTCCGGTTGCACGTGCTGACCCGCAAGACGCTCGGCGGCCTGGAGAGCGAGCTGGACGGCCGGGTGCTGCGGCCGGACGGCACGCCTCTACCGGGCGTCTACGCCGTCGGTGAGGCGGCCGGTTTCGGTGGTGGCGGGATGCACGGCTACCGGGCGCTGGAGGGGACCTTCCTGGGCGGCTGTGTCTTCAGTGGTCGGACCGCCGGACGAGCGCTGGCGGCGTCGCTGGGTGGCGGATCGGTCTAGCTGTCAGAT
>JBMDXL010000894.1:0-3261 GCA_048594465.1 Microlunatus sp.
GGCGCCAAGATGCTGACCCGGATCGACCTGGACGACCCGGCCACCGTGGTCACGCTGGAGACCCAGGGCAAGATCATCAGCGAGCTCAACCGCGCCCGGCTGATCGCCCTCGTCGAGCCCTTCCTGTCCCGTCGGGTCGCCGGCAAGATCGTCAACGACCTCAGCCCCGACGCCGTGATCATGTCGATCGCCATCGCCTCGGGTCTCGGCGCCTCCAGCGCCTACACCTGGATGAAGCTGCCGGTGGTGGCCGAGATGGAGCGGGTGATGGCCGCAACCACGTTGCCCACCCTGCTGCTCGGTGGGGACCCCGACGGTGATCCCGACGAGACGTACGCGGCCTGGCAGGCGGCCCTGGCGCTGCCGTCGGTGCGCGGTCTGGTGGTCGGGCGGACGATGCTCTACCCGGCGGACGACGACGTGGCCAAGGCGGTCGACACCGCCGTCGCGCTGGTGCGGTGAGGACGAGGATGACCGAGCTCTACCTGCCCGCCGGCGCGGCCGCCGCCGGACCGTACGACCTGGAGATCACCCCGGCCTCGGCCGGATGGGGCTACTCCAGCCTGCGGGTGATCACCCTGACCGCGGGGACCGAGCACGCGTTCTCCTGTGCTGGTGAGGAGATCATCGTCGTCCCGCTCGCCGGCGGCGCCTCGGTGACCACCGCTGCCGAGACCTTCACCCTGACGGGTCGGGCCGACGTCTTCGCCGGACCGACCGACATCGTCTACCTGCCGGCGGGCACCCACGCGACGCTGACCTCCGCCGACGGCGGCCGCTACGCCCTCTGCGGAGCCAGGAGCGACGCCGACCTGCCGGCCCACCACGGTCCCGTGACCGAGGTGCCGGTGGAGCTGCGCGGGGCCGGTCAGTCCAGCCGCCAGGTGCGCAACTTCGGCACGCCCCAGGCGCTGGCGGCGGGGGCGATCATCGCCTGCGAGGTGATCACGCCCGGCGGGAACTGGTCGTCCTACCCGGCGCACAAGCACGACGAGACCACCGAGACCGAGTCCGAGCTGGAGGAGATCTACTACTTCGAGATCGCCGCCGGCCCGCACGGTCAACCAGGGTTGGGATTCATGCGGACCTCGTCCTCGCCCGGCCACGACATCGACATCTGCGAAGAGGTCCACGACCGGGACGCGGTACTGGTGCCGTACGGATGGCACGGGCCCTGCGTGGCCGCCCCCGGCCACGACATGTACTACCTGAACGTCATGGCCGGACCGCCGAACCCGAACGGGGGCGAGCGGGCCTGGACGATCTCCGACCACCCCGACCAGACCTGGATCCGGGGCACCTGGGCCGACCAACCGGTCGACCCGCGACTGACCGCGTCGTCTCGAAAGGACTCCTGATCATGGCCGAGACCGTACGGCTGACCGTCGCCCAGGCGACCGTGAAGTTCCTCAGCCAGCAGCACAGCGAGTCCGACGGCGTGGAGCACAAGTTCTTCGAGGGCTGCTTCGGCATCTTCGGTCACGGCAACGTCGCGGGCCTCGGTCAGGCGCTGCTGCAGGCCGAGATCGACGAGCCCGGTGCCCTGCCGTACGTGCTGGGCCGCAACGAGCAGGCCATGGTGCACTCCGCCGTCGCCTTCGCCCGGATGCGGAACCGGCTGCAGACCTACGCCGTGTCCAGCTCGGTCGGACCGGGCGCCACGAACATGGTCACCGGCGCCGCCCTGGCCACCATCAACCGGATCCCGGTGCTGCTGCTGCCCGCGGACACCTTCGCCGACCGGGCCGCCTCGCCGCTGCTGCAGGAGCTCGAGCTGCCCTACGCCGGCGACGTGACCGTCAACGACGCGTTCCGCCCGGTCAGCAAGTACTTCGACCGGATCTGGCGGCCCGAGCAGCTGCCGGCCGCGCTGCTGTCGGCCATGCGGGTGCTCACCGACCCGGCCGAGACCGGCGCGGTCACCGTCTGCTTCCCCCAGCACGTGCAGGCACAGGCGCACGACTGGCCGGTCGAGCTGTTCGCCAAGCGGGTCTGGCACGTCTCCCGGCCGCTGCCGGAGGCCGCCGTGATCACCCGGGCGGCCGAGATCATCCGGTCCGCGGAGCGGCCGCTGGTCGTGGCCGGCGGCGGGGTGCACTACGCCGGCGCCACCGACGCCCTGGCGGCGTTCTGCGCGGCCACCGGCATCCCGGTCGGACCGACCCAGGCCGGCAAGGGCACCCTGCTCTACGACCACCCGCAGTGCCTGGGCGCCATCGGCTCCACCGGCACCACGGCGTCGAACGCGATCGCCGCGGAGGCCGACGTGGTGATCGGCATCGGCACCCGGTACGAGGACTTCACCACCGCCAGCCGGACCGCCTTCGCCGATCCCGGGGTGCGGTTCGTGAACATCAACGTGGCCCCGATCGACGCGGTCAAGCACGCCGGTCTGGCCGTCCAGGCCGACGCCCGCGAGGCGCTGACGGCCCTCACCGGCCTGCTCGACGGGTTCCGGGTCGACGAGGCCTACGCCACCCGCTACACCGAGCTGGACGCGGCCTGGGACGCCACGGTGACCGCCGCGTACGCCGAGGAGGAGCCGGCCGTCGGGCTGCTCTCCCAGAACTCCGTCATCGGGCTGGTCAACGAGCTGTCCGACCCGACCGACGTGGTCGTCTGCGCCGCCGGTTCGATGCCCGGTGACCTGCACAAGCTGTGGCGGACCCGCGACCCCAAGGGCTACCACGTGGAGTACGGCTACTCCTGCATGGGCTACGAGGTCGCCGGGGGACTCGGCGTGCGGCTGGCCTGCCCCGACCGGGACGTCTTCGTCCTGGTGGGTGACGGCTCGTACCTGATGATGGCCACCGAGCTGGCCACCGCGGTGCAGGAGGACATCAAGATCATCACCGTGTTGGTGCAGAACCACGGGTTCGCCTCCATCGGCTCCCTGTCGGAGTCCCTGGGCTCGCAGCGGTTCGGGACCTCCTACCGCAAGCGGGACACCGCCAGCGGACGTCTGGACGGGCCGAAGCTGCCGATCGACCTGGCCGCCAACGCGGCCAGCTTCGGGCTCGAGGTCATCAAGACCACCACCAAGGCGGAGTTCGCCGACGCCATCAAGCTGGCCAAGGCCGCCGACGCGCCCGTGGTGATCTACGTGGAGACCGATCCGCTGCTGGACGCTCCCAGCTCGCAGTCCTGGTGGGACGTGCCGGTCAGCGCGACCTCCACCCTGGCCTCGACCCAGCAGGCCAGCGAGTTCTACCAGCAGAAGAAGACCGAGCAGAAGACGTTCCTCACGCCGACGGCGTGACG
>JBMDXL010000895.1:0-2726 GCA_048594465.1 Microlunatus sp.
CCGCCACCGGGCAACACTCGGCGAGCCCGGCCGGCGGCCCCGGGTCCAGGTCGACCACCATCATGTCCGGGTGCTCGCCCACCTTCCACTGCGGTGTGTGCAGCTCCAACGCGGCCAGGTTGGCCAGCCAGACCAGGGTGGCCGGCTCGTCGGCGACCACGTACGAGACCGGGCCGTCGCTGGTGAGGATCCGCGCGGTCCGGACCCAGTCCGGGGTGCCGGCGGGCGCGTTCTTCTCGTAGAAGCTCGGTCCGTCGACGCCGTCGGGGAACCGCACCCGGGTCAGCGCCCGGTCGGCGACGTAGGGCAGCAGCACGTCGGCGATCTGGGCGTAGTAGCTGATCACCTCCGCCTTGGTGTAGCCGGTCGCCGGGTACAGCACCTTGTCCAGGTTGACCACCGTCAGCTCGCGACCGGCCACCCGGGTGCGGACGGGATCGGGGGCGGGGACCATGGCGTCATTCAACGCCACCGGCCCCCGACTCCAACGGCACCCGATCACGACGGCCCGGCTCGAAGGCACCGTGGGGGCGTGGTCGCAGGACCGCGAGCAGACTGGTCCCGTGAGTCTCACGTCTCCCGTCCTGCTGTGGATCGTCGGCGTCCTGGCGGTGCTCGTGCCGCTCACGCTGATCGTGGTCTGGGGGCGCGGTCCGACCGGTGTCGGTGGACGACTGCTCCGGCTCGTCGGGGTCGTGCTCTGCCAGGTGCTGGCCATCGGCGCCGTCGGTCTGTACGCCAACAACCAGTACGGCTTCTACACCAGCTGGGGCGAGGTGGTCGGGGAGTCCGATGCCGGTGGCGGCGCCATCGACGTGACCGGCCTGGTGCCCGGCAACGGCTCGCAGGGCACGGTGAAGACCATCACCGTCAAGGTCCCCGGGGCCAGGGGGCCCGGGGCGGCGCGGCTGCCGGTGCTGGTCTGGCTTCCCAAGCAGTACGACGAGCTGCGCAACCGGCTGACGAAGTTCCCGACGGTGATGGTGCTGCCCGGGCAGCCGAGCACGCCGCAGGCCATGTTCAACGGCTTCGCCTTCGCCGCCCAGGCCACCCAGGCCATCGACGCGGGCAAGGTGAAGCCCTTCATCGCGGTGTTCCCGCCGCTGATGATCGCGGCGCCGCGGGACACCGAGTGCACCGACGTCCCAGGCGGGCCCCAGGCGGAGACGTGGCTGGCCACCAGCGTGCGGGAGCAGGTGATCAAGCGGTTCCGCGCCGACCCGTCGGGGGCCAGGTGGTCCTCGCTCGGGTTCAGCACCGGCGGCTTCTGCTCGGCCAAGCTGCTGCTGCGCAACCGGTCGGAGTTCTCGGCCGCCGTGAGCATCGGCGGCTACTTCGACGCCGAGACCGACTCCACCACCGGTGACCTGTTCGGCGGCAGCCGGCAGCTGCGCAACGAGAACGCGCCCATCTGGTTGATCAAGCAGCCGCCACAGCGGCAGACCAACCTGCTGATCGTGGCCAGCAAGACCGACACCGACACCTGGAAACCGGGCGCCAAGTACGCCGACACCTCCCAGATGGTCACCCAGTCCGTCGGGATCCCGGGGGTGGCCACCCTGCTGCTGACCAGCGGGGGGCACAACTACGCGACCTACAAGCCGACGCTGTCCCCGGCGCTGGCCTGGCTGGCGCAGGTGGGGTCGATCTGAGGTTCGGCGGTCGGGCTCGTCAGCCCGCCGGCCGCAGCGCCTGGACGGCGAGCTCGGCGATGCGGTCCTCGCCGACCTCCTCGTGGGCGGTGATGGTGGCGACGGCGTCGCCGACCACGATCACGAACTGCCCGTAGCGACCCTCGAGGCGCCAGGCGTCGCCGGGTCCGGCCCAGGTGGCGAGTCCGTAGCGGTCCATCGGGGGCGGGGCGCCGGTCTCGACCCAGGTCGCGTGCATCGCGTCGACCCAGGTCGGGCTGACCAGCCGGCGGTCCTGCCAGCTCCCGCGGTCCAGCAGCAGGTCGGCGATCCGGGCGAGCTCGCCCGTCCGCAGCTCCAGACCGGTGCCGCCGAGGATCCAGCCCAGCGGACAGCGGTGCCACTGGGGGTTGTCGATGCCGAGCGGGTCGAACAGCCGCGGCAGCAGCCAGTCGCGGACGTCCCCGACGATCGCGCCGAGGACCCGCATGGCCACGTAGGTGCTGGCGTCGGAGTACTGGAACCGGCGACCGGCCGACGGCCGGGACAGCATCTCCGCGGCGAGATCGGGCCAGACCACGGGCTCGTGGCCGAACCAGCGGAAGTCGATCCCGCTGGTCATCGACAGCAGGTGACGCACGGTCACCTCGGCCACGCCAGGGCCGAGGTCCAGTCCCGGCAAGGCCTCGGCGACGGTCGTGTCCAGGGTCAGCAACCGCTCGTCGACGGCCATCCCGACGGCCAGCGCGCACACCCCCTTCGACACCGAGTAGAGGTTCACCCGGTCGTCGCTGCGCCACCGGTGGGCAGCGGTCTGCTCACCCCGGCGCAGGTGCACCCCGTAGACGCCCCAGCCCCCCGCGTCGACCGCACTCACGAACCCGTCCAGCGCCTGCTCGATCTCGGTGGCCGCCATGCCGTCCTCGCTCTCTCCGGTTTCCGTTCCTGGTGTTCAGGGCCGTCGGGGTGTTCAGGGCCGTCGGGGTGTTCAGGGCCGTCGGGCTCCTGCGCTGCCGGCCGACTCAGCGGTTCGGTCGCACCAGGGGGAACAGGATGGTGTCGCGGATGCTCAGCCCGGTCAGGTTCATCACCAGC
>JBMDXL010000896.1:0-5310 GCA_048594465.1 Microlunatus sp.
ACCTGCAGGCTCGCGATGATGCCCATGATCAGGTTGAAGAAGGTGACCGGGGACAGCATCGGGACGGTGACGTGCAGGTGCTGCCGGAAGCGGTTGGCCCCGTCGACCTGGGCGGCCTCGTAGAGCTCCTTGGGGACGCCCTGGAGTCCGGCCAGGTAGATCAGCATGGTGCCGCCGAAGCCCCACAGGCTCATGAAAATCAGTGCCCGCAGCGCCCACTGCTCGTCGGTCAGCCAGGCGGGCCCGGCGATGCCCAGCCGGGCCAGGCCCGCGTTGATCAGGCCGTACTCCCCGTTGAACATCCACTTCCACAGGGTCGCGACGGCCACTCCGCTGATCACGCTGGGCAGGTAGTAGGCGGAGCGGAAGAACGGCAGGGCAGGGATCTTGGCGTTCAGCATGATCGCCAGCACCAGGGCGATCAGCATGGTGCAGGGGACCGAGACCAGACCGTAGACCAGGGTGACGCTGAGCGACTTCCGGAACAGCTCGTCGGAGAACAGGTTCGTGTAGTTCTGGGTGCCGACCCACTCCGGTGAGCTGAGCAGGTCGTAGGAGGTGAAGCTCAGCCAGAGGGAGGCGATCATCGGTCCGAGGGAGAACAGCAGCAGACCGAGCACCGCGGGGGCGATGAAGACGTAGCACCACCACGCCTGCCGGCGGGCCAGCGTGCCTCGCCGCCGGGGCGGCTCCTGGACGGCCGGAGTCGTTCGGGAGGCCGACGCGAGTGCGGTCATACCCTGCTCTCTCCGTTGAGTTGCGTTCCGACTATCGGAACACCTTTCCTCTGAGTGGGATGGTGTTATCGTACGACAGCAATCGACGTGGTCAAGGGTCTGGCGCAACGGATGCGTATCGGTGGGTGGTGAACGATGTCGGACGGCGGCTTGACGGGCTCGGCGCGCGTGCTGGCCATCCTGCGCTGCCTGGGCGAGCGGCCGGCGGGTGCCCGGCTCGGCGAGGTCGCCGCCGCGGTCACCGCCCCCAAGTCGAGCGTCCACCGGGCCCTGGCCGCCCTGGTGGAGAGCGGATTCGCCCGCCAGGACGGCGACGGGGTCTACCACCTGGGGTTCGACCTGCTGCAGCTCGTGTTCGGCTATCAGGAGGCGCAGCAGTCCAGTCTCGTCGTGGAGCCGGTGCTGCGCCGGCTGGCCGACGCGACCGGCGAGACGACCCACTACGGGGTGCTGGTCGGCGCCGACATCGTCTACCAGGCCAAGGTGTCGCCCACCCGCAAGACCTTCCAGATGAGCTCGGTCATCGGTGGCGGGAATCCGGCGTACCGGACCGGCCTGGGCAAGGCGCTGCTGATGCACCGGCTGCTCGATCTCGCCGCCGTGCAGGACTACGTCGACCGGCACGGCCCGCTGCTGGCCAAGACGGCGCTCACCCTGACCACCGCCGATCAGCTGCACGCCGCGTTCACCGAGGGCCGCGAGCGCGGGTACGCGCTGGACCTGCAGGAGAACGACCTCGGCATCGTCTGCATCGCCTTCCCGTTGTTCCTCGACTCACCGACCGTCCCGGCCGGGGCCCTCAGCATCAGCGCGGTGTCCAGCCGGACGTCCGCGGCCGATCTGCAGGCCCAGGCGCCGCTGGTGCGCGGGATCATCGCCGAGGAGCTGGGGGAGCGGGTGCTGGCCCCCGAGCACTCACCGGCCGACGAGGGGTCGGCCGCTGACTGGAGCCGTCCACAGCAAGGAGCCCGGTGACACCGACCGCCCGCACGTCCACGACCCCGGCGCCCGTTTCAACCCCGCCGTCGGACACCGCACCGCCGGCCGCGCTCGTCCCTGAGCTGACGATCACCGACGTCCAGGCGGTCTTCTGCCGGCTGGACCAGGTCGACGCCGAGCGCTGCGACGGGACCCAGGACACGTTGCTGATCTTCGTCACCGCCAGCGACGGCACCGTCGGGGTGGGCGAGGTGGACTCCGCCCCCCTGGTCGCCCGGGCGGTGGTGGAGGCGGAGCCGTCGCACCTGATCGCGCGCGGTCTGCGCTCGGTGCTGCTCGGCCGCAACCCGCTGGACATCGACGTCTGCTGGCACGCCATGGTCGAGGGCAGCCGCTACTTCGCCGGTGGGGCGACCATGCACGCCATCAGCGGCGTGGACATCGCCCTGTGGGACCTGGCCGGCCAGGTGCTGGGTCTGCCCGTGGCCCGGCTGCTGGGCGGTCCGCGGTCGGAGTGGCTGGAGGCGTACGCCAGCCTGGTGATGCCCGACACGCCGGTGCTGGCGGCGCGCGAGGCGGCCCGGTTCGCCGAGCGGGGCTACCGCCGGATCAAGTTCGGCTGGGGTCCGATCGGCCAGGACCTCGCGTTCAACGAGTCCCTGGTGCGGGAGATCCGGCAGGCCGCCGGGGACGATGTGATGATCATGATCGACGCCGGACAGGTCTGGGACACCAAGACCGCGCTGCGGATGGCGGCCATGCTCGAGACGTACGACATCGGGTGGCTGGAGGAGCCGGTGGCCCCGGACAATCTGACCGGCTACCGCGCGCTGTCGCAGCGGAGCGGCCTGACCATCGCCGGCGGTGAGGCGGAGAGCGACTACGTCGCGTTCGAGCGGTTGATCGACGAGGGTGGCGTCGACCTGATCCAGCCCGACCTCGCGCGCTGCGGGGGTCTGACCCAGGGGCGCCGGCTGGCGTGGCTCGCCCACACCAGGCACCGGCGGGTGGTGCCGCACGCCTTCAAGAGCGGGGTGCTGGTGGCCGCCTCGACCCACTTCGCCGCCGCGATCCCCGGCGGCGGCCTGATCGAGCACACCGTCTCGACCTCGCCCATCGCCCGCGACCTGGTGCGCCGGGAGATCGCCTTCGTCGACGGTCGCGTCCGGGTGCCGCTGGACCGCCCGGGACTGGGGATCGAGATCGACCACGAGGTGCTGGAGCGGTTGCGTGTCGACTGACCCCGCAGAGCCGTCCGGGGCGCCGCGGATCGACACCGCGTGGTCGCTGGCCGGGCAACCCGCGGTGGTGCTGGAGAACCGTCGGCTGCGGGCCGTGCTGCTGCCCGGGCTGGGCGGCAAGATCATCAGCCTGGTCGACAAGCTCGCCGACACCGAGCTCCTGTGGCGCAACGAGCGGGTGCCCGTCCGACCGGTCCCGTTCGGGTCCGGCTACGACGACGTGTTCCTGGGCGGCTGGGACGAGCTGTTCCCCAACGACGAGCCCGAGGTGCTGGCCGGCGAGGCGGTGCCGGACCACGGCGAGCTGTGGTCGCTGCCCTGGACGGTCGCCGAGGTGGTCGACACCGGTGACGAGGTCGCCCTGGAGCTGACCGTCCGCACCCCGGTCTCGGCGGCCACCGTGAGCAAGCGGCTCGTGCTGGGTCGTGGACCGACACTGCGCACCGACTACCGCGTGACCAACGACGGCCGGCGGGATCTGCCGTACCTGTGGAAGTCCCACGTGGCGGTGCGGCTGCAGACCGACACCGAGATCGCCCTCGGCGCGGGGGAGGTGATGGTGCACCCGTTCGGCGAGCCCCGGGTCCGGCCTCCCGGCGGCCGGTTCGCCTGGCCGACGGCGGTGGTCGACGGCGTCGAGCACGACTTCCGGCGCCCGCCCGACACCCGCACCGAGGGCCGGTCGGAGTTCCTGATCGCCACCTCGCTGACCGAGGGCCGGTGCGGCGTCCGCCACCCGACGGCCCGGACCGGGCTCACCCTGACCTTCGATCCCGCCGCGCTGCCGTCCTGCTGGACCTTCGCGTCGTACGGCGGTGGGTGGCGCGGACTCGACGTCCTGGTGCTGGAGCCGTGCACGGGCTATCCGCTGTCGGTCGGCGCGGGGGTGGCGGCCGGCACCCACCAGGTGCTGCCGGCCGGGGAGACCCGGATCTGGTCCCTGACCGCGGAGGTCGGGTCGGGCCCCGGCTGAGCGACCCGGACGTTTCCGGGTCACCCCCTGTCGCCTCTATCCTTCGGCTGGTGACATCGGACTCAGAGCGCCCGTTCGTGGTCGGCGTGATCGGCGGCGGCCAGCTCGCCCGGATGATGGATGAGGCGGCCACCGGTCTCGGGCTGCGGCTGCGGTTGCTGGCGGAGGGCCCGGACACCTCGGCGGCCGCCGTCGTGCACGACGTGACCGTCGGTGACTACACCGACCCGGCGACGGTCAAGGCCTTCGCCGCGGACTGCGACGTGATCACCTTCGACCACGAGCACGTGCCGACCAGCCTGCTGCACGAGCTGGTGGAGGCCGGGATCGCCGTGCGCCCCGGCCCGGAGGCCCTGGTGCACGCCCAGGACAAGGCGGTGATGCGGGACCGGTTGAGCGGTCTCGGGCTGCCGTGCCCGGTCTACCGGGTGGTGGCGGATCCCGCGGCCCTGATCGCCTTCGGCGACGAGATCGGTTGGCCGGTGATCGCCAAGACCTCGCGCGGCGGCTACGACGGAAAGGGGGTCTGGAAGATCGACTCGGCGGACGAGGCGGAGCAGCCGTTCGCGCAGCTGCGCGAGGACGCCGTGGTGGTGGCCGAGGAGCTCGTGGCCTTCACCCGCGAGCTCAGCGCCCTGGTCACCCGCTCGCCGTCGGGTCAGGCCGTCGCCTACCCCGTGTCGGAGTCGGTCCAGCGGGACGGGATCTGCGTGGAGACCACCACCCCGGCCCCCGGCCTGGACGACGAGCGCACGGTGGCCATCCAGCAGCTGGCCCTGCAGGTCGCCCACGAGCTGGGCGTGGTCGGGATGCTGGCGGTGGAGCTGATGGAGCGGGCCGACGGCACGGTGGTGGTCAACGAGCTGGCCATGCGTCCGCACAACACCGGGCACTGGAGCATCGACGGCGCCCACACCTCCCAGTTCGAGAACCACCTGCGGGCGGTCGTCGACCTGCCGCTGGGCGATCCGGCGGCGCGGGAGCCGTACACGGTGATGGCCAACGTGCTCGGCGGCACCGTGGCCGACCTGCCGTCGGCGCTGCTGCACTGCTTCGCCCGGGACCGTCGGCTCCGGGTCCAGCTCTACGGCAAGCAGGTGAAGCCGGGCCGCAAGGTCGGGCACGTGACCACGTACGGGCACGACCTGGACGACGTCCGCCGCCGGGCGCGGCACGCAGCCGACTACCTGATGGGAAACGACACATGACCAGTACCCCCCGCGTCGGCATCGTGATGGGCTCGGACTCGGACTGGCCGGTGATGAGCGCCGCCGGAGTGGCCCTGACCGAGCGCGGGATCGCCTCCGAGGCCGACGTCGTCTCGGCCCACCGGATGCCCGAGGCGATGGTGGCGTACGGCCGCCAGGCCCACACCCGGGTACTCGAGGTTATCATCGCCGGCGCGGGCGGGGCCGCCCAC
>JBMDXL010000897.1:0-5291 GCA_048594465.1 Microlunatus sp.
GGTGCCGATCACCTTGTCGCCGTACGAGACGCAGGTGTTCTCGCCCAGGAACAGGGCCCCGAAGTCCCGCATCCTGTCCAGCGCCTGGCGCGGGTTCGCGGTCAGCACCTGCACGTGCTCGGCGGCGAAGGAGTCGGCCACCGCGAAGGCCTCGTCGAGGTCGTCGACCACCAGCACCTGACCGAAGTCGCGCCAGGCCGGCTCGGCGTAGTCGCGGGTGGGCATGGCCGGCAGGATCTGCTCGATGTGCTCCATCACCCGCTCGCCCAGGGCGGTGCTGGTGGTGACCAGGATGGCCGGGGACTCCGGACCGTGCTCGGCCTGGGACAGCAGGTCGACGGCCACCACGAACGGGTCGGCGTCGTCGTCGGCGATCACCAGGATCTCGGTCGGTCCGGCGAACAGGTCGATGCCCACCTCACCGTAGAGCTGCCGCTTGGCCTCGGCCACGTACGCGTTCCCGGGCCCGGCGATCAGATCGACGCGCTCCATCGTCTCGGTGCCGATGGCCATCGCGGCGACCGCCTGGACGCCGCCGAGGATCCAGATCTCGTCCGCACCGGCCAGGTGCATGGCCGCCACGGTGGCGGCCGGGATCTCGCCCTTGATCGGCGGGGTGCAGGCCACCACGCGCGGCACCCCGGCCACCTTGTCGGTGATGATCGTCATGTGCGCCGACGCGGTCAGCGGGTACTTCCCGCCCGGGACGTAGGCGCCGGCCGAACCGACCGGGACGTGCCGGTGGCCCAACCGGACGCCGGGCAGCGTCTCGATCTCGATGTCGGTGAGCGAGTCGCGCTGCGCCTGGGCGAACCGGCGGACCTGGGCCTGGACGAACTCGATGTCGTCGATCACCTGCTGGGGCAGCGTGGCGATGATCGCGGCGATCCGCTCGGCGTCCAGCCGGAAGCCCTCCGGCGGCGCCCAGTGGTCGAAGGTCTGGGAGTACTCGGCCACGGCCGCGTCACCCCGGGCGCGGAGGTCGCCGATGATCGTGCGGACCCGCTGGGCGACGTCCTCCTGCGCGCTGTCGGCGAACGACTTCGTCTGGGCCGTCTTGAGCGGGGTGGGCATCGGGGCGAGCTCCTCTGGGCTGGTGCCTGCCACCCGTCGGTCGCACCGGCGACCGGGAACAGGCTGAATACGTATGCCAACAGTAAACCCGACGACGTACGCTGACGTCAACCGGCCCGTTATGCTCGGCCCAGCCGATCGTGGCGACCGAGAGAGGGGCAGCACGTGGTGACCTCCCATGACGTGGCCCGGCTCGCCGGGGTGTCCCAGCCGACCGTCTCGCGGGCCCTGCGGGACAGTCCGAAGGTCAGCGCGGAGACCCGGCGGCGGGTGCGGGAGGCGGCCAAGGCGCTCGGCTACGTGGCCAGCGAGACCGGGCGCGCCCTGTCCAGCGGTCGCACCCGGCGGATCGGGCTGCTGCTGACCGACCTGGAGAACCAGTTCTACCCGCACGTGATCGCCCCGATGCACCACGAGCTGGAGGCCTTCGGCTACCAGCTGGTGCTGCAGACCGAGACCGGCGACACCGCCACCGTGGCCGAGCGGCTGATCTCCAACGGTCTCGACGGGGTGCTGCTGGCCACCACCACGGTCGACTCGGTGGTGCCGGTGCGGCTGCGTGACCGGGGGGTGCCGTTCGTCTACTTCAACCGCACCGCCGACGCCATGGAGGCCGACTCCGCCACCGTCGACCCGCGGGACGGCATGGCCGAGGTGGCCGCGGAGATCGCCCGGCTCGGTCACCGCCGGGTCGGCGCCGTCTTCGGTCCGCGCAACACCAGCACGGGTCTGGAGCGGGAGACCGCCCTGCGCGACGCGCTCGACGAGCAGGGTCTGGCGATCGCGGCGGCCGCGACCTACCGCGGGCCGTTCGACTTCGAGACCGGGTACGCCGGCGCCCAGCTGCTGCTCGGCCGCAGCCCCCGCCCGACGGTGATCGTCTGCGGCAACGACGTGGTCGCCCTCGGCGCCCTCAACGCCGCGGCGGATCTCGGGGTCGGTGTGCCCGACGAGGTGTCGATGGTCGGCTTCGACGACCTCCCGGCCGCGGCCTGGCCGTTGATCCGGCTGACCACGGTGGCCTTCGACCTCGAGGCGATGGCCCGCAAGGCCGCCAGCCTGCTGGTCCGCCGGGTCGAGACCGAGGAGCCGGCGCCGTACGAGCATGCGGTCTTCGGCACCCGGCTGGTGCGCCGCGGCACCCTGGCCGCGCTGCGCTGACCCCGGACCGCTCCGTCGGGCCCGGTCTTGCCAGCGACTATGCATACGCATACACTCGTGATCACCGGACCACCGCTGCTGCTCAGGAGAGTCATGCCGCTCGACCCCATCGCCTACCAGCCGTACGCCGACCCCGACGACTTCATCCGTGAGGTCACCGACAAGATCTGGGTCAACCGGGCGATCGGCTACATCCGGGAGAACTACGAGCCGGACTCGATCGTGCACGGCGCGTACGGCACCTCGGTCGGCCGGGACGAGGTCATCCAGGGCACCCTGATGCGGATCTCCGACACCCCGGACCGGATCGGGCAGGCCGAGGACGTGGTCTGGGAGGCCCGCGGCGACGACGCCTTCCTCAGCTCGCACCTGGTGCTGTCGGCCGACCCGCGCCACGACGTGGTCAGCCGGACCATCGCCAGCTGCCTCTACCGACGCGGGCGGATGGTGGAGGAGTGGGTGATCCGCGACTCGCTCGCCATCGCCCTGCAGCAGGGGCTCGACCCCGACGAGGTCGCCCGCACCAAGGGCTTCCTCGGCTACACCGGGAGCTTCCTCGAGCCCGCCCCGCGCGACGTGATCGCCGCCGGCGACAGCGGGGCGCGCCCGGACGACCACCGCCCTGAGGTCGAGCTGGTGCTGCAGCTGATCGAGCAGGTGTGGAACGACCGCGATCTGGAGAAGGTCGACGACTTCTTCGTCCGCGACCTGGTGCTGCAGACCATCGGCAACGCCACCGTGATCCGGCCCGAGGGCTACCGTCGCCAGCTGCTGAAGATGATCAGGCCGTTCCCGGGTGGCCGGTTCGAGGTGCGCGACATCGCCACCAACCACCACCAGCGCTACGCCGGGCTGCGGGTCGCCGTGGTCTGGAAGTTCAGCGGTCACTACGACGGCACCGCGGACTTCGGTCCGCTCACCGGCTCCCCGGTCGACGTGCTGGGAATCTCCCAGTTCCTCGTCCAGGAGGGGCGCCTGGTGCGGGAGGTCCGCCTCTACGACGAGATCGCCCTGCGCGCCCAGCTCGCCGCCCGTCGGGGCGACGTGCCGTACGCCGGCACCAACATCTACTGATCCACCTCACTGCGTAAGGAACCCCGATGACCGACCTCCTCGTCCCGGCGCCGACCGTCTCGGCCGACGAGCTGACCCGCCGCACCATCCGCCGCAGCGACTGGGTGTCCTGCAACTCCGCGTTCATCGACTGCCGCACGCCGGGGTCGGACCGCAAGGAGAACTACGCGTTCGTGGGTCCGGGCGTGTCGCAGAACCCCGACCAGTACGTGAACCTGTCCGAGGAGCACGGCTACAACGTCGGGGCGGCGGGCATGCCCAACGGTGTCACCAACAACCTGCACCTGCACTTCACCGCCGAGGTGTTCATCAACTTCGGTGGGACGTTCCGGTTGCGGTGGGGCGTGAACGGCGAGCAGGGCGAGTACGTCAGCCACGACGGCGACGTGATCACGGTGCCGACCTGGATCTTCCGCGGCTTCACCAACGAGGGTCCCGACGACGGGATCCTGCTCACCGTGCTCGGTCACGACGTGACCGGCGGCATCATCTGGGGGCCGTCGGTGCTGCGGGAGGCCGAGTCGTACGGTCTGCACCTGACCGCGGACTCACGGCTGATCGACACCGTGGCCGGCGACGAGCTGCCCACCGACGTGCCGCTGATCACGCCGATGAAGCAGCAGTACATCGACGAGCTGACGCCCTACACACCGGCGGAGATGCGGCAGCGGGTGATCCAGCCGGGCGACCGGGTCTACAGCCGACGCGGGCTGCTCTGCGCCGACGTCCCCGGTGGCGGCGCGGAGCTCGCGCTGGGCATCGGCTACGGGATGAGCGAGGACCGGCGCCAGGTGCCGCGGGTGCACGAACCGCACTCGTTCAACCTGGCCTGGTTGCGGGCGGTGCCCGGGGAGGGTGTGCTGACGCACCGGCACGACCAGACCCAGGTGCTGACCGTGAAGTCGGGCATCTGGGACGTCACCGTGAACACCGGCGACGAGGCCCGCACCGTCCGGCTGGGGGTGCAGGACGCGGTCTCGGTCCCGGCTGGGAGCTGGCGGAGCATGACCCTGGTCGAGGCCGACGACACCGCCGCCACCGAGGGCACCGGCGATCTGCTGGTGGTGAACAGCGGCGACGGCCGGGTGCGGCTGGAGTGGGCGCCGGAGGTGGTCGACGCCGCCTTCGGGGCCGGCTGGATGCTCGATCCCAACGGCTACCTGGCGCCGGTCGCCGTCATGGTCACCGCCACCATCGACGACTGAGCGGACGAGTCTGCGGAAAAGTCACCCCGACCGAGCCCCAGGGACCCCTTTCGGGCCCGATCGGAGGCAGTCGGGGTGACTTTTCCGCAGTTCCGGCCGGCAAGCAGGGTCACGCCAGGTCCACCCGGACCCCCAGCAGCCGGACGGGTCGGGTGATCTCGAACCGGCCGAGCACCTCGAGTGCTTTGCTCACCACGGGCGGGGCCTCCGTCGTCGAGGCAGCCAGCTTCCCGGTCTTGACCTGGGTGAAGAACGTCGACGTCCGCACGATCACGCCGACGTGGGTGATCGTGCGGTCCTCGGCGAACACCGTCGCGCAGACGTCCTCGGTCAGCCGAGTGACCTGGGCGGCGATCTCCGCGGCCTCGGTGAGGTCGTGCCGGAACGTCTCCTGCTTGCTGCGTGAGCGGGCCTGGCGCTCCTCCGGGTGCACGGTTCGCGAGGTGCCGCCCCGGGCCAGGGCCCGCAACCACGGTCCGGTGCTGGGTCCGAACCAGCCGGCCAGGGCCTCGCGGTCGGCGGTGGCCAGCTCGGTGACGGTCCGGATGCCGTGCTCACTCAGCCGCGCGGCGGTCCGCTTGCCGATCCCCCACAGCTCGGTCACAGCTCGGTCGCCCATCACCGCGATCCAGTTGGCGGAGGACAGCCGGTAGACCCGCTCGACCGACGCCTTCGCGAAGGCGGTGGCCATCTTGGCCCGCTCCTTGGTCTCCCCGATGCCGACCGCGCAGGTGAGGCCGGTCTCGGTCAGGACCGCGGCGCGGAGCTGCTGGGCCA
>JBMDXL010000898.1:0-2940 GCA_048594465.1 Microlunatus sp.
CGAAGACGTTGTCGCTGTCCAGCGTGACCTGGGCCAGGTTCGCGACCGAGCCGTCGTAACCCGTCGTCGCGTAGACCGCGTCAACCATGTCCTTCGGCAGGGCCAGCTGCGAGGTGGCGATCGCCGTGCTCGCGTCGGTGATCGACGACTCGTCCGGGTAGACCTCGAAGTGGATGTGCGGCCAGCGGCCGGTGTAGCAGGCCGGCACGATGCTGGTGAACCGCACCTTGCCCTCGGTGTCGGTCACCTGGACACCCCGGAGGTAGTTCTCGTTCTCCACACCGCTCGAGTACATCGAGTAGCGGCCCTCGCGGTCGCAGTGCCAGGCGTAGACCGCGACCCCGACGAACGGAGCCGCGTCCTTCGCCAGGTCCAGGATGGTCAGCTCGAACTCCAGCGGCACTCCCTCGGCCGTGGTGGTCGAGGTGCCGAACGAGGAGCGGATGTCGGACCGGACGATGCCGGACTCCTCGAGCACGTCGGGTCCGTTGGACCCGTCACCGGGGTAGGGCCCGGCCGTCTCGTCGGGGATCTCGGTGAGGCCGGAGCCGCCTGAGGTGGTGGTCTCGGACGTGGAGGCGGCGTTCACCCCGCAGGCGGCCAGGGTCGCCATCCCCGCCCCGAGACCGAGCACGCCCAGCAGACGGCGGCGGGACAGCAGCGTACGGACGTCGAAGTCCAGACCCTGGTCGACGACCTCGTCGTCGGGACGGGGCAGCAGCCGGCCCTGGTAGGCGGGACCTCGGGGGGTGGGGTCGGGCTGGGGCTGGTTCACGGGTCGGGCGCCTCTCGGTACGTGCGGGTCTGGTGAGGTCGATCCTGCCGGGCCCGACTGTGCCCGACACCGTGATCGTCTGTGTGCCTGCTGTGCGTCGTCGTCGACCCGGGCACGGGCCGGAGGTGGGTCGCCGGTCTCCTAGAGTGGGTCGGATGAACACCGCCGCGTACGGAACCTGGTCATCGCCGGTGACCACCGATCTCGTCACGTCCGGGACCGTTGGTCTGAGCTCACCGCAGCTGGACGGAGACACCCTCTACTGGCTGGAGGCGCGCCCCGACCAGGCGGGGCGGGTCGCGCTCGTGCGTCAACCGGTCGACGGCGAGCGGGAGGCCGTGACGGCCCCGGAAGCCACCGTGCGCAGCCGGGTGCACGAGTACGGCGGCGGGGCGTACGCGGTTCGGGACGGGATCGTGGTCTACACCGAGTTCAGCGACAACCGCGTCCGCCTGATCGAGAACGGCCGGACCACCACGCTGACGCCCGCGGGCGACCACCGGTACGCCGACCTGCGTGTCCACCCCGGTCGCGACCTGGTGCTGGCGGTCCGGGAGGACCACTCCGGTGACGGCGAGCCGGTGAACACGATCGTGGCCCTGTCGCTGCGGGGAGAAGGCCCGGGCACGGTGCTGTGTCAGGGTGCGGACTTCTATGCCGACCCCGAGCTGTCCGAGACCGGCGAGCTCGCCTGGACCGAGTGGAACCACCCGGCCATGCCCTGGGACGCCACCCTGGTCCGCCGCGGGCGGCTGACCGGCTCCGAGATCGACGGTGTCTCCGTCGTCGACGTCGTCGACGTGGCCGGCGGCCCGACCGAGTCCGCCGTCCACCCGCGCTGGGCCCCCGGCGGCGAGCTGGTCTTCGTCTCCGACCGCACGGACTGGTGGAACCTGTACGCCGAGCGCGGCGGCGCCGTCACTCCCCTGTGGCCGGAGGCGGCGGAGTTCGCCACCCCGCAGTGGGTGTTCGGCGACCAGCCGTACGTGGTCCTGGACTCGAGCCGGCTGCTGGTCAGCCGGATCAGCGAGGGTGTCGCCTCGCTCCACCTCCTGGACCGCTCGTCGGAGACGCTGCGGCCGGTGCTGGATGCCGGTCTGTACGGTCCGGTGGCGGCCGCCGGCGACCGGGCCGCCGCGCTGATCGAGGATCCCGACCGCCCGGCCCGGTTGGGCCTGGCCGACCTGACCTCCGGCACCTGGACCGACGTGCGGCGGGCCAGCGAGCAGGCTCTCGACCCGGCGTGGGTGTCGGTCCCCCGGGCCGTCAGCTGGCCCAGCACCCTCGACGACGTGCCGGGCGAGGTGCACGGGTGGTACTACCCGCCGACCAACCCCGACCACACCGCGCCCGAGGGCGAGCTGCCGCCGCTGATCACCCTGTCCCACGGCGGACCGACCTCGTTCAGCGACACCGGCTACGCGGTGTCGCTGCAGTACTGGACCTCGCGCGGCTTCGCCGTGCTGGACGTCAACTACCGCGGCTCGACCGGTTACGGCCGTCCCTACCGGGATGCCTTGCGCGGCGCCTGGGGCGTGGTGGACGTGGCCGACTGCGCCGGCGGGGCCGCAGCCCTGGCCGAGCAGGGACTGGCCGATCCGGCCCGGTTGATCGTCCGTGGCGGCAGCGCCGGCGGCTACACCACCCTGCAGGCGCTGACCAGCACGGACACCTTCACCGCCGGGATCAGCTTCTACGGCGTCGCCGACCCCGAAGCCCTGGCCCGGGACACCCACAAGTTCGAGGCGCGCTACCTGGACGGTCTGATCGGCCCGTACCCGGAGGCGATCGAGATCTACCGGGAGCGGTCGCCGATCCTGCACGTCGACCGGCTGTCGGTGCCGCTCCTGCTGCTGCAGGGCTCCGAGGACGCCGTGGTGCCGCCCAACCAGGCCGAGACCATGGCCGCTGCGGTCCGGGCCAAGGGCCTGCCGGTGGCCATGATCATCTTCGAGGGTGAGGGCCACGGCTTCCGCCGGGCCGACTCCATTCGCGCCGCGCTCGAGGCCCAGCTCGACTTCCTCGGCCGCGTCTTCGACTTCACCCCCGCCGACGACCTCACCCCGATCGAGATCGACAACCTGTAGGCGGGTGGTGGGGTCGGGCCGGGTCGGGTCGGGCCGGCGGCACGAGTCATGTGCCTGAGGATGCCGACCGGTCGTCCG
>JBMDXL010000899.1:0-8159 GCA_048594465.1 Microlunatus sp.
CCGCTGGTCTGGGGTCTGGTGCCGTCCTGGGCCAAGGACGCCAAGGGGGGCGCCCGGATGATCAACGCCCGGGTCGAGACGGTGGCCGAGAAGCCCGCGTTCCGACGGGCCTTCGCCACCCGCCGCTGCCTGCTGCCGGCCGACGGCTTCTACGAGTGGTACTCCCCGGAGGCGACCGAGCAGGTCATCGGCCGGGCGCCGGCGACGGCAAGCAAGGCAGCGGCGGGCAAGCCCAGGAAGCAGCCCTTCTTCATCCACCGCGCCGACGGCAGCCTGCTGGTGATGGCGGGCATCTACGAGATCTGGCGCGATCCGGCCAAGGACGCCGATGACGACTCCGCCTGGTTGCGGACCTGCTCGGTCATCACCACCGAGGCCACCGACGCCGTCGGCCACCTGCACGACCGGATGCCGATGGTGGTGCCGCGCTCGGCCTGGGACGCCTGGTTGGCTCCGTCGCTGACCGACCCGCAGGCGGCTCTCGATCTGCTGCAGGTCACCGAGGCCGGCGCGTTGGAGGCGTACGCGGTGTCCACGGCGGTCAACAAGGTGAGCAACAACGACCCCTCCCTGCTGGAACCGCTGGCGGTGGACGGCGACCCGGCGGTCGGCGGTCCGGGCCAGGAGACCGCGGGACCGGCTCAGGACACCCTGCTGTGACCTCGGGGTCCGCGGCTCCCGTGCCGCCCCCGCCGACCGGCGCGACCGCGCTGATGGAGGTGGACACCCCGGAGGGCCCGGGGCGCTGGCACGTCGACGCGGCCGTCGACGCGCACGCGGTCCTCCTGCTCGGTCACGGTGCCGGCGGTGGGGTGACGGCGATGGACCTGGCCCTGCTGGCCCGGGAGCTGCCGGCGCGGGGCATCACCGTGGCCCGCTTCGAGCAACCGTGGAGCCTGGCCGGCCGCCAGGTGGCGGTCCCGCCGCCGCGGCTGGACGCCGGCTGGTTGCCGGCGGTGGAGACGTTGATCCGGCGTCCGGAGCTGGCGGGCGTGCCGGCGGTCGCCGGTGGACGCAGCGCCGGCGCGCGGGTGGCTTGCCGGACCGCCTCGGCGCTGGGCGTCGCCGGGGTCCTGTGCCTGGCCTTCCCGCTGCACCTGCCCGGGCGACCGGAGAAGTCCCGGTTGCCCGAGCTGCTGGCCCCCTCGGTGCCCCGGCTGGTGCTCCAGGGGACGCGGGACGCCTTCGGCACCGCCGAGGAGCTGGCCGCCGATCTGGCCGCGGCCGACGGCGGGGACCAGGTGGTCGTCGTCCCGTTGCCCGGTGCCGACCACGGCTTCGCCACGCCGGCGCGGGCGGCGTTCCGTCCCGCGGACCTGCGGGCCCAGGTCGTGGCCGGCGCCGTGGCCCTGCTGACGGAGGTGTCGGAGCCGGCGGCGGACGGCGGCTGAGCCGGTCGCCGCGGGAATAGGACGACGGCTGTCGCGTTGACCTCTGCATGACCGCAGCCGTGTCCGAGCGCCCCCTGGTGCGCCGAGGCGATTCCCCGCCGGCGCCGGTACGCTCGTACGTGATGACCCTCCCCACCAGCGAGAGCCCCACCGCCCGCGAGACCGACGTCGAGACCCCACCCAGCGAGACGGCGGAGGAGCGGCACGCCCGTTTCGAGGCCGAGGCCCTGGTCTACATCGACCAGCTCTACGCCGCCGCGCTGCGGATGACCCGGAACCCGTCGGACGCCGAGGACGTGGTGCAGGAGACGTACGCCAAGGCGTACGCGTCCTTCCACCAGTTCACCCCGGGCACCAACCTCAAGGCGTGGCTCTACCGGATCCTGACCAACACCTACATCAACTCCTACCGCAAGAAGCAGCGGCAGCCCCAGATCGCCGACGGCGAGAACATCGAGGACTGGCAGCTGGCGCGGGCGGAGTCGCACACGTCGTCCGGTCTGAAGTCGGCCGAGACGGTGGCTCTGGAGCACCTGCCCGACTCCGACGTCAAGGAGGCGCTGCAGCAGCTGGCGCCGGACTTCCGGTTGGCGGTCTTCCTGGCCGATGTCGAGGGCTTCTCCTACAAGGAGATCGCCGAGATCATGGGCACCCCGATCGGGACGGTGATGTCGCGTCTCAACCGCGGGCGCAACCAGCTGCGGAACCTCCTGGCCTCCTACGCCAAGGACCGCGGGATGGCGCAGAACGAAGGGGGTCGGCGATGAGCGAGCTGAGCAGCGAGGAGTGCGAGCACACCCTCAACCGCGTGTACGAGTTCCTCGACCACGAGCTGGACGACGCCAGTGGCGACCAGATCCGGGCTCACCTGGCCGCCTGCGAGCCGTGCCTGGAGAAGTTCGACGTCGAGCAGGCGGTCAAGGCCCTGGTGTCCCGCTGCTGCGGTGGCGACGTGGCCCCGGACCACCTGCGGTCCAAGGTGATGATGCAGATCACCGTGGCCCGCCAGCAGCTGAGCTGACCATCCCGGCGTCCCGGTAGGGTCGCGCTCCGCGGGTTCGGTCCCGGCGTGCTCGAGCCGACGGCGCGCGCACACACGACGAGAGGAACGCGCATGCAGTACCGCAGTCTGGGTGACACCGGAGTCCAGGTCAGCACCCTGTGTCTGGGCGCGATGATGTTCGGCGGGGTCAACAACGCCGACCAGGAGGCGTGCGCGGACATCATCCACACCGCCCTCGACGCCGGGCTCAACTTCATCGACACCGCCGACGTCTATTCCCAGGGTGAGTCCGAGGAGATCGTCGGCAAGGCCCTGCAGGGCCGACGCGACGACGTGGTGCTGGCCACCAAGTTCCAGGGCGCGATGGGGGACGAGCGCAACCGGCGCGGGGCCTCCCGGCGGTGGATCGTCGCCGCGGTGGAGGACTCGCTGCGCCGCTTGGGCACCGACCACATCGACCTCTACCAGCTGCACCGTCCCAACCCGGGGACCAACATCGAGGAGACCCTGGCCGCGCTCGACGACCTCGTGCGCCAGGGCAAGGTGCTCTACGTCGGGCACTCCGCCTTCCAGGCCAGTCAGATCGTGGAGGCCCAGTGGGCGGCCCGCGACCGGGGCACGGTGCGCCCGGTGTGCGAGCAGCTGTCCTACTCCCTGCTGGTGCGGCTGCCCGAGGTCGACGTGCTGCCGACCACCCTGCGACACCAGATGAGCGTGATCTGCTACTCACCGCTGGCCGGTGGGTGGCTGAGCGGCAAGTGGCGCAAGGGCACCCAGCCGCCCGTCCCGTCCGCCGGTCGCGGTGCCCGGGCGCACTTCCAGCGCCGCTACGACCTGGATGAACCCGCCAACGCGGGCAAGCTGGAGGCGGCCGACGCGCTCGCGGCGCTCGCCGAGGAGAACGGTCTGACCCTGGTCGAGCTGGCGATCGCCTTCGTGGTCAACCACCCCGCCGTCACCAGCGCGATCATCGGTCCGCGGACCCTGGACCAGCTCACCACCCAGCTGCCCGCGGCCGACCTCACCCTGGCGCCGGAGGTCCTCGACCGGATCGACGGGATCGTCGCACCCGGCACGACCCCGAACCCCTTCGACAGCGCGTACGTCAACCCGGCGCTCGAGCCGGGAGCCCTGCGCCGGTAGGGCCGCGGCTACCGGGGTCGACAACCCCAGAAAGACGTCAGCGGCCCGGCGTGATCGCCGAGCCGCTGACCGACCAACGCGGTTCAGGCGTTGGGACGCTTGCCGTGGTTCGCGCCCTTCTTACGACGCGCACGACGCTTCCGACCCGTCTTTCCCATGATCACTCCTTCGCTGCCGGCGGCACAGCCGTCCATCTTGCCACGCCGGAGACCCGGAGGGGAAAGCGAACGCGACTCGTGGTCCGCGGGCCCCAGGGCATTCCACCCAGCCCACTAGGGTTCTGGGCATGCCATCGATGTCGGAGATCATCGCCGACCACACGACGCTGACCGAGAACGACCACCGTCGACTGAAGCAGGTCCTCTCGGAGTGGCAGCTGCTGGCCGACCTGGCGTTCTCCGACCTGGTGCTCTGGGTGCCCGACCACGACGAGAACGTGTTCTGGGCGGTCGCCCAGATCCGACCCACCACCGGGCCGACGGCCCTGCTGGAGGACGTGGTCGGGGACCTGATCGCCTACTCGCCCGAGCACCTGGTCTCGGAGGCCTTCCTCAGCGGCGAGATCACCCAGACCAGCGCCAACAAGCTCAGTGCCGGCATCCCCGTCGACGTGCACGCCATCCCCGTCAGGTTCAGCGACCGGGTGATCGGGGTGGTGGAGCAGCACACCAACCAGCTGGGGGTGCGCAGCCCCAGCGTGCTGGAGAACTCCTACCTGGACAGCGCGGCCGACCTGGCGCTGATGGTCGCGTCGGGGGAGTTCCCGATCGCCACCGATCTGTCCGACCAGACCATCAACCCCCGCGTCGGCGACGGCTTCATCCGGCTCGATCCCGACGGCAACGTCGAGTACGCGAGTCCGAACGCTCTCAGCGCCTACCGTCGCATCGGTCTGATCGGGGACCTGGTCGACGAGAACCTGGCCAGCCTGACCCGCGACCTGATGCCGCACACCGACGGGCCCATCGACCACTCCGTCGACTCGCTGCTGGAGGGCCGGGTCGCCCGCCGGGCCGAGGCGGTGGCCGGCGACGCGCACCTGCTGCTGCGGTCGGTGCCGTTGACCCGGGGCCACGATCGGCACGGTGCCATCGTGCTGTGCCGCGACGTCTCGGACCTGCGCAGCAAGGAACGCGAGCTGATCACCAAGGACGCCACGATCCGGGAGATCCACCACCGGGTGAAGAACAACCTGCAGACGGTGGCCGCGCTGCTGCGGATGCAGGCGCGGCGGATCGCCGCGCCCGAGGCGAAGATGGCCCTGAACGACGCGATGTCGCGGGTGGCCGCCATCGCGATCGTGCACGAGACCCTGTCCCAGGCCTTCGACGAGGTGGTCGACTTCGACAAGGTCGCCGACGGTCTGCTGCGGATGGTGGTCGACGTGGCCGCGACGCGCGACGGGGTGCGGGCGATCCGGATCGGCAGCTTCGGTGAGGTGTCGGCCGACCTGGCCACCAACCTGTCGATGGTGATCACCGAGCTGTGCCAGAACGCGGTCGAGCACGGACTGGTCTCCGCCGACGGCACCGCCACCCGCGGGGAGGTGCGGATCGTCCCGGGCGTCCGCGAGGGGCGGCTCCGGGTGGAGATCAGCGACGACGGTGCCGGTCTCCCCGACGACTTCGACTGGCGTTCGTCGCCGAGTCTCGGTCTGTCGATCGTCAACACCCTGGTCGGCGACATGGGTGGTGACTTCCGCCTGGGGCAGAACCCCCACGGGCCGGGCACCCAGGCCGTGATCGAAGTGCCGTTGAAGAAGAAGAAGCGATGAGGGTCAGGAGCCCGGCGGTCGAGCGTCGGTCCGGCTGAGCCTGCGTCGTGCCTGTGCCGCGCTCAGGCGGTCCGGATCCGCGCGCGTGCCGCGCGACGCTTCAGCGCGCGGCGTTCGTCCTCGCTGAGCCCACCCCAGACCCCGTGGTCCTGGCCGGCTTCGAGAGCCCACTGCAGACACGCGTCCCGGACGTCGCAACGGCGACAGACCTGCTTCGCCTCCTCGATCTGGAGCAGAGCGGGTCCGGTGTTCCCGATAGGGAAGAACAGCTCCGGATCCTCGTCCAGACAGGCAGCCTTGTGGCGCCAATCCATGTCCCACTCACTCCTTCATCGCGGTGCGCGTCCCCGGAGGGACCCGCATACTGCAGCACGTCTCGAGTCGTCTACACTGACCGCCTCGGTTCGTGGACCAGACTTTCAGGCAAATCGCGCCGACACAAGGGTCGACGCCGTCGGTTGCCTCACATTTCACCGGAAGCGACGCTGCCCACTGTGAGTCGTACGCTGACATGGTGTCTCGGCCCACCAAATCGTCTTATTATCCGGCATTGACCCTAGCCGCAGGCCTGTTGACCGTGGTAGGGGTGGCCTCGGCCGGCTACGGCGTGCTGGAGCTGCTGGCCACCCGCGCCTCGCGGGCTGTGGTCGGCAGCGGCGCCGCGATCATCCTGCTGGCGTACGCCGTCCTGCTGGTCGCCGTGGCTCGGGGCGTGGTCCGCGGGCGGCGGTGGAGCCGGGCTCCCGCGATCGCGACCCAGCTGATCCAGCTCCCGGTCGCCTGGAGCTTCAGGGGCGGCGAGACCACCTGGTTCGCCGCCCTCCTCGGAGTCGTGTCGCTCGTCGTCGTGGTGTGCCTGCTGCTGCCCACGTCCCCGGCCGTCTTCACCGCCGAGCAGGAGCAGCCGGGGTCCTGAAGCCCCGGTCAGCTCCCCAGCTCCTCCAGCAACCGGGCGGTCTCCTCCTCGCGCGCCGCCTCGGCCTCGTGCTCGTGCTTGACCCGGGTCAGGAACAGCTTCGTCCGGTCGTGCTGCGGGTGCAGCAGCACCTGCTCGGGTGCGCCCTCCTCGACCACCACGCCGGCGTCCATGAACACCACCCGGTCCGCGGCCTCCCGGGCGAAGCCCATCTCGTGGGTGACCACGATCATGGTGGTGCCCTCCGCGGCCAGCTCCTGCATCACCTTGAGCACCTCGCCGACCAGCTCGGGGTCCAGGGCCGAGGTCGGCTCGTCGAAGAGCATCAGCTCCGGCTTCATGGCCAGGGCCCGGGCGATGGCCACCCGCTGCTGCTGCCCACCGGACAGCTGCGCCGGGTAGAAGCCGGCCCGGTCGGACAGACCCACCTTCTCCAGCAGGGCCATCGCCTCGTCCCGGGCCTGCGCCCGGGCGATCTTCTTGACCCGGATCGGCGCCTCGGTGATGTTCTCCAGCGCCGTCATGTGCGGGAACAGGTTGAACCGCTGGAACACCATCCCGACCCGGGACCGCTGCCGGGAGATGTCGGCGTCGCGACGGACGTGCAGCCGGCCCTTGCGCTCCTCGAAGCCGATCAGCTCACCGCCGACCCAGATCCGCCCGCCGGTGAGGGTCTCCATCTGGTTGATCAGGCGCAGGAAGGTGGTCTTGCCCGACCCGCTGGGGCCGAGCAGGCAGACGACCTCCCCCCGGTCGACGGTGAGGTCGACACCCTTCAGCACCTCGTTGGTCCCGAAGTGCTTGATCACGTTGACCGCCTCGACCAGGTGGTCCCGGGGGCTCGCCGGTCCGTCGCTCACTTCGACCCTCCGATCTGCAGACCGATGGCGGCCTTCTCCTTGGTGGACTTCACGGTGGTGCCGAAGCCGCGTCCGAAGCGCCGTTCCAGGTAGGCCTGGCCGATCATCAAGACGCTGGTGGCGATCAGGTAGTACAAGGTCGCGGCCACGAAGACCGGGAAGAGCTGGAAGGTCCGGGCCCCGATCTGGGACAGCTGGAAGAACATCTCGGTGGACAGCGGCAGCGCGATCAGCAACGAGGTGTCCTTGAGCATGGCGATGGTCTCGTTGCCGGTCGGCGGCACGATCACCCGCATGGCCTGCGGCAGCACCACGCGGCGCATGGCCAGACCGCGGCTCATGCCCACCGCCCGGGCCGCCTCCATCTGTCCCTTGTCCACGCTGTTGATGCCGGCGCGGGCGATCTCGGCCATGTAGGCCGCCTCCGACGCGGCCAGACCGATGATCGCGCCGACCAGGCCGGAGAACAGCGTGTTGGCGTCGACGCTGTAGAAGCGCCAGTCGCCGGTCAGCCCGAACCACTCGATCAGCTTCCAGTCGAACGGCACACCGAGCGACAGGCCACCCTGGTTGAGCGGGAAGAGGATCCCCAGCACCCCCATGATGGTGAGCAGGACGAGGCGCGGGATGGCCCGGAAGAACCAGGTGTACAGCCAGGACACACCCCGCAGGATCGGGTTGTCCGACAGCCGCATGATGGCCAGGACCACCCCGCCGATCACCCCGAAGAACATGGCCAGCACGGTGCACAGCAGGGTGCCCTTGATGAAGCCCTCGATGACGATGCTCTGGTTCATCGCCTCGAAGACGAACGGCCAGTTGAAGGCGGGGTTGAACAGCACCAGGTGCAGGAACATCAGCGCCAGCACCGCGAGCACGACGATGGCGACGTAGCGCCCCGGGTGGCGGACGGGCACCGCGTCGATGAGGCCCGGCCGCTCCGCTCCCCGCGAGGCCGGCTCGGTCACTGCTCGACTTCGAAGCTGTCGACCGCGCCGCCGCTGGTCCCCCAGGTCTTCAGGATCTCCTCGTAGCTGCCGTCGGTCTTCATCGCGGTGAGGGCGTCGGCCAC
>JBMDXL010000009.1:0-2368 GCA_048594465.1 Microlunatus sp.
TCGGCATCCCGAGCCGGCTCATCCGCCGGGCGACCGCGTACGCGAGGGCCTTGCGGGCCAGCGGCCGGGTGAACGGGAGCAGGAAGAGCAGCCCGAGGACGTCGGTGACGAAGCCCGGCAGCACCAGCAGCACCCCGCCGACCAGGATCAGAGCGGTGTCGGCGAGCTCACCGGCCGGCATCCGGCCGCTGGCGAACGCCTGGTTCAGGGCCTTCCACGCCCGCCCACCCTCGCGGCGCCTCAGGAACGCCCCGAGCAGCGCCTCACCGATCAGGATGGCCAACGTCCACCAGACCCCGATCAGCTGGCCGACCTGGACGATGAGGTAGACCTCCAGGAACGGCAGCGCGACCATCCCGACCAGGATCAGCGGCATGGTCCACCCGCCGCCGCGGGGTGGCTGCTCGGTCATCGTGGCCCTCTCAGGTCAGCGCTCGTCGCCGGCGGCCCGCCAGGTCACGCAGCTGCCCGGCGCGGTGCTTGACACCCCACCAGGTGGTGCGGACGAGGGCCTCGGCGACGATCTTCTGGCTCATCTTGGACTGACCGTACTCCCGCTCGACAAAGGTGATCGGCACTTCGACCACCCGGTAGCCGGCCTTCAGGGCCCGCCAGCCGAGGTCGATCTGGAAGCAGTAGCCGGCCGAGGCGATCTGGTCGACCTTGATGCCGCGCAGGGTCGCCGCCCGGAACGCGTTGAACCCGCCGGTGGCGTCGCGGAGCGGGACACCGAGCATCAGCCGGGTCCACAGGCTGCCGCCCCGGGACAGGATCTCCCGCGACCTCGGCCAGTTGACGACTTTGCCGCCGGGGACCCAGCGCGAGCCCTTGACCATGTCGGCGTCCTTCAGGGCCTCGAGCAGCAGCGGCAGCTGCTCGGGCTGGTGCGAGCCGTCGGCGTCGTGCTCGACCAGCACGCCGTACCCGCGCTCCAGACCCCAGGCGAAGCCGGCCAGGTAGGCCGCGCCCAGCCCCTCCTTGCCGAGCCGGTGCAGCACGTGGATGTGGTCGTCGGCGGCGGCCAGCTCGTCGGCCCGGCGGCCGGTGCCGTCGGGTGAGTTGTCGTCGGCGATCAGGATGTGCGCGTCCGGCACGGAGGCCCGCAGCCGCGTGGTGATCATGTCGATGTTCTCGCGCTCGTCGTAGGTGGGGATGACCACCAACACACGACCGAGGTCGTCGCTCATCTGCCTGCTGCCTCCGGGTCCGGGCTTCCCTGACCGGTGGGCCAGGACGTCTCATCCTGCCGTACGCGCGCTCCGGCCGCCCGCTCCCGGGCCCGCCCGGCGAGCGCGGCCAGACCGATGACGACGGCGAGCAACCCGGCGAGGGCGAGCCCCCGATCCAGCCACGGCGCCACCAGGACCGCCGGGGTCAGACCGCTGCGCACCGGCATGTCGACGACCAGGGAGGCGGCGGTGAACTCGGCGGTGCGCTGGACCACGCGGCCGTCGGCGTCGATGTACCCCGACACGCTGTTGGTGGTGGCCACGGCGATCTCCCGCCGGCTCTCCATGGCCCGGGCGCGGGTGATGGCGAACTGCTGCTCGATCTGACCCGTACCGCCGTAGGTGGCGTTGTTGCTCTGCACCACCAGCACCTGCGCCCCGTGGGTCAGGGTGGAGTAGACCGTGGAGTCGTAGGCGAGCTCGAAGCAGATGATGTCGCCGACCCTGATCGTGCGGTCGTTCAGGGGGACGGTCAGCACCCCCGGGCTGGTGCCGGGCACCGACTGCGCGCCGACCTCCTTCAGGATCGGCACCAGCGGCAGCAGCTGGGTGCGGAAGGGGATCCACTCCCCGAACGGCACCAGGTTCTGCTTGTTGTAGCGGGCCAGGATGCCGGCCACCGGGTCCCACCACAGCGCCGCCGTCTGCCGCTCGTCCGGTCCGGGCCCCTCCATCACGGCCCCGACCAGGATCGGCCGACCGGCGATGGTGGCCGCGGCCTGCACGGTGCGCCCGGTGGTCGGGTCCAGGGTCGGGTCGATGTCGGTGGAGTTCTCCGGCCAGAGGATGAAGTCCGGCATCGGGGCCAGCCCCAGCCGCGCTTTGACCATCAGGTTGATCGTCTCGCTGAGGTGGTTGTTGGTGACCGACCGCATCCGGCCGAGCGCCTCGATGCCCTTGCCGGGGACGTTGCCCTGCACGATCCCGACCCGCACCGAACCGTCCGTGGCCGGCGCGGTCAGCGGCACCGCCCGGACGCCCGCGCCCAGCAGGACGAGCACCAGCACCCCGACACCGAGCGGGACCAGCCGGCGGGTGGGTGATCCCTTCGGTCGGCGGCGGACCAGGTCGAACCCGTACGCCACCGTCTGGGCGACCAGTGCGACCAGGAAGCTGACCCCGGCCACCCCGATCAGCGG
>JBMDXL010000090.1:0-1794 GCA_048594465.1 Microlunatus sp.
CCATAAGAAGGCCGCCGAGGCCGCGAAGAAGAAGTCCCAGCAAGGTGGGGGTAACTGATGGCCGAGCGCCGACCACATCCGGCGGCGGGGCGGCAGCTGCGCGGCAGCGCGACCCGCACCCAGACCACGGCCTGGCCGCGACCGCGCGGGGAGGCCCTACCGCGGCCCAGCCGCTCCACCGCCCCCCGCAGCCACAGCCGGCACGACGACGCCGGTCGGACGCTGCGCGACGGCCGCACCCCCCGCCCCGCCCCCCGGCGGCGCGGCCGCAAGAAGGTGCTCCGGGTGCCGCTGGCCAACGGCGGACGCCGGCTGCACGTCGTGCTGATCATGCTGGCCATGGGCCTCTCGCTGTGCGCGGGCCGGCTGCTGCAGCTGCAGGGGTTCGACTCGTCGGCGTACGCGGCCGAGTCGACCGCCGCGCTGACCCAGAAGCTCCCGCTGCTGCCCTCCCGGGGTGACATCACCGACCGCAACGGCACCGTGCTGGCCGCCACCGAGCCGGCCGTCGCCGTCACCGCCGACCCGGGTCTGACCAGCAAGCGGCCCGGCGAGTTCGCCGACGTCATCGCCCCCTACCTGGGCATGACGGTGAACCAGCTGAACCCGTTGCTGACCAAGCCGAACACCCGCTTCGTGTACCTGAAGAAGAAGGTGCCGGCGATGACGTACAGCCGGATGGCGGCTGCGCTCGCCGAGCGCAACCTCTACGGCATCTTCCGGGAGAGCGACCCGATCCGGACCTACCCGACCGGCACCCTGGCCGGCTCGATCGTCGGCTTCGTCAACCCCGACGGGGTGGGGGTCGAGGGGCTGGAGTACAAGCTGAACAAGCAGCTGGCCGGGGTCGAGGGCCAGGAGGAGTACGAGAGCGCGCCGAACGGCAGCAAGATCCCGTTGGGCACCAGCAAGATCACGCCGGCCCAGAACGGCTACGACTACCAGCTCACGCTGGACTCGGAGCTGCAGTGGGTGGCCCAGCGCCGGGTGGCGCAGGCGGTCAAGGCCAACAAGGCGGACTTCGGTTTCGCCATCACCATGAACATCAAGACCGGCGAGGTGCTGGCCCTGGCCCAGGCGCCGAGCTACGACGCGACCAAGCCGCTGGCGGGTCAGAAGTACCGCAACCTGCAGGCGCTGACGGCTCCGTACGAACCGGGCAGCGTGCAGAAGGTCCTCACGTCGGCCGCCTTGATCGACTCGGGCACCGTCACCGAGGACACCCGGCTGGAGATCCCCAACCGGCTGCCGTCGGGACCGTACGAGATCAAGGACCACTTCGAGCACTCCGACGAGTACCGCCTGAACATGCGGGGGGTGATCGCCAAGTCGTCCAACATCGGGACCGCGATGCTGTCCCGGCAGATGCCGACCGCCGAGCTCCACGCCTACCTGCAGAAGTTCGGCCTCGGCGCGCGGACCGGCATCGAGCTGCCGGGTGAGGACATCGGGATCCTGCCCGGCGCCCAGATGCAGGGGCTGACCCGGGACCGGGTCGCGTTCGGCCAGGGGCTCACCGTCACCGGCATCCAGGAGATCTCGGCCATCGCCGGTCTGGTCAACGGCGGCGTCTACAACCCGCCGACCATCATCAAGGGCGCCACCGACAGCAACGGCCAGCCCGTGGCCCTGCCGGTCAAGGACCCCCGCCGGATCGTGTCGACCGACACCTCGTCCCACATCCGCGACCTCATGCGGGCGGTGGTCGACAACTCCGGCAAGACCGCCGCGCTCCGACTCGACGGCTACACCAGCGGCGGCAAGACCGGTACGGCCCAGCGCGGCACCGCGAAG
>JBMDXL010000900.1:0-1827 GCA_048594465.1 Microlunatus sp.
CCGTTGTCGCCGATCACCGCGAGCACCTCGCCGGGGTACAGGCGCAGGTCCACGCCCCGCAGACCCACCACCCGACCGAACAGCTTGGTGAGGCCCTCGGCCTCCAGCACCGGCTGGTCCGACGTGCCGCCGGCCGGGCGCTGCTCCTGGGTCTCCGTGCTCATGCCCTGACCCTCCTGATCCACTGGTCGACGGTGACAGCGATGATCACCAGGATGCCGGTGGCGAGCACCTGATAGTTGGGGTCGACACAGGCCAGCGCGAGCCAGATGTTGAACACCTGCACGATCAGTGCACCTAGCAGGCTGCCGATCACCAGGCCGCGCCCACCGAAGAGGCTGGTGCCGCCGATGACGACCGCGGTGATGCTCTGCAGGTTGTAGTTGAGACCGGCGTTGGGGTCGGCACCCCCGACCCGCCCGATCACGATCCAGGCCGCCACCGCGACCGCCGCACCGGCGACGACGTAGGCGCTGAGCAGGACCCGCTTGGTCTGGATGCCGGCGAGGTCGGAGGCCTCGCGGTCGTCGCCGGTCGCGTAGAGGTGGCGCCCCCAGGCCGTCTCGCGCAGCGTGAAGCTCAGGACGGCGAAGAGCAGCAGCATCAGCACCACGCCCCACGTCACGCTGACGCTGCCGACCGTGATGGTCTCCGCGGTCCACAGCAGGAACGAGTCGGGGTCCAGGGCCACCGTCTGCCCGCCGGCGTAGAGCAGGGAGACGGCGGTGAAGATCGAGAACGTGCCGAGGGTGACGATGAACGGCGGGAGGTTCATCCGGGTGACGAGCAGGCCGTTGAGCAGGCCGAGGAGCAGGGCGACGGCGATGCCGATCAGCAGTGCGAGCGGACCGGGCACGCCCTGGTCGTAGTTGAGCTTCACCATGACCAGCGAGGTGAGCACCATCGACATGCCGATCGACAGGTCGATGCCCGCGGTCAGGATGATCACCGTCTGCCCCGCGGCCAGCGCCCCGACCACCGCCATCTGCTGCACGAGCAGGGACAGCGCCTGCGGGCGCAGGAAGTTGTCCGCGACGAGGCCGAAGACGATGAGGCTGATCACCAGCACGATCAGCGGGCTCAGCGCGGGGTTGCGGTGCAGCAGGTGCTGGAGCCGCTGCACAGGGGTGTGCGAGGTGGGGACGAGGTCGTCGGCCGAACCGGGTCCGGCCCTGCCCTCCTCCGACGCGGTGTCGGTGCTCACGTGATCCTCCTGTTGCTCGGCTGTCGAAGCTCTGTCGGCGCTCTGTCGATGACGGGGTGGCTCAGCCCCAGCAGGCCTTCCTGCCCTCGGCCACGGTCTGGCTCTCGATCCCCTCGACCGGGTCGGCGGTGACGAGGTTGGTCCCGGTGTCCAGGAAGTTCTCGCCCTCCGGGAGCGAGGGGGCCTGCTCGCCGTCCCCGACAGCGGCGACCGCCTCCACGCCGAGCTGCGCCATCTTGCCGGGGTACTGCGTCGCGTCGGCGGCGAAGATGCCCTGCTCCACGACGTCCATGCCGCGGCAGCTGCCGTCGATCGAGACGATCATCGCCTGGTCCTCCTTGCCGGCGGCCCGCAGCGCCGCGTAGGCACCCTCACCGGCCGGCTCGTTGATCGTGTAGACGACGTTGATGTCGGGGTTGCGCGACAGGCACTGCTCCATCGCGCTGCGGCCGCCGTCGATCGCGCCCTGGGTCGCCTCGTGGCACACCACCTCGTACTGGCCGCCCTTGCCGCCGTTGGGGCTCTTGTAGCTCCCCGTCTTGTCCTCGCGGCCGTTGATCGAGTCGCTGCCGGGGTCGATCCCCATGCCGGTCAGGAAGCCGTGATCACGCTCGACGTCGACC
>JBMDXL010000901.1:0-1626 GCA_048594465.1 Microlunatus sp.
GCCTCGGTCCCGGTCTGGCCGACGCCGGGATCGAGCCGCTCTACCTGCGCCGTCCCGACGCGACCGAACCCGGTCGGCGCAAGTCGGTGCTCACCCGACGGGTGCCCCGGTGACCGCGACCGGACCGGAGATCAGCATCGCGGCTGCCCGGCTGGACGACCTGCCCGGGATCATGGGCCTGGAGACGGCCGGCTTCCCCGCGACCGAGCAGTGGAGCGAGCGCAGCTGGCAGGGCGAGCTGCTGGGCGACGGTCGGACCACGCTGCTGGCCCGCCGGCACGTCCCGGTCGGCGTCATCGCCCTGCAGACGGTCGGCGACGTCGCCGATCTGCACCGTCTGGTCGTCTCGCCCCGCCACCGCCGCCAGGGGGTGGGTGCGGCCCTGGTCGTGGCCGGCCTCACCGCTGTCCGGCACGCCGGGGCCCGGTCGGTGATGCTCGAGGTGGCCTGGGACAACGACCCCGCCATCGCGCTCTACCAGCGGCTCGGCTTCGAGCAGCTGACCGCCCGGGACGACTACTACGGTCCGGGCCGGCACGCCCTGATCCTGCGGCTGTGGGACCTGCCTGCCTGGGCCCCGCCCGGCCCGCCCGTCCCCGACGACCCGCCCGGGTGGACCGACCGGGCCCCCGCCGTCGACCGACCCGATGAGGAGAGAGCGTGATGAGCGGTCCGTTGATCCTGGGGATCGAGTCCTCCTGCGACGAGACCGGCGTCGGGGTGGTGCGCGGCACCACGCTGCTGGCCAACGAGGTCGCCTCCAGCGTGGCCGAGCACGTCCGCTTCGGTGGCGTGGTGCCCGAGGTGGCCAGCCGAGCGCACCTGGAGGCCCTGCTGCCCACGCTGCGTCGGGCTCAGGAGACCGCCGGCATCGACCTGTCCGAGATCGACGGCATCGCCGTCACCGCCGGACCCGGTCTGATGGGCGCCCTGGTGGTCGGTCTGGCCGCGGCCAAGGCACTGGCGTACGCGCTGGACAAGCCGCTCTACGGGGTCAACCACCTGGCCGGGCACGTCGCCGTGGACCTGGTCGAGCACGGTCCGCTGCCCCAACCGTGCCTGGCCCTGCTCGTCTCCGGCGGGCACACCTCGCTGCTGCAGGTCGACGACGTGGCCCGCTCCATCACCGAGCTGGGCAGCACCATCGACGACGCCGCGGGGGAGGCGTACGACAAGGTGGCCCGGCTGCTGTCATTGCCCTATCCCGGTGGACCGCACATCGACCGCGCCGCCGCCGACGGTGATCCCACCGCCATCGCCTTCCCCCGTGGCCTGACCAGCCGACGCGACCTGGAGCGGCACCGCTTCGACTTCTCCTTCTCCGGACTGAAGACGGCGGTCGCCCGCTACGTGGAGACCGCCGAGGCCGAGGGGCGCCCGGTGCCGACCGCCTACGTGGCCGCCAGCTTCCAGGAGGCGGTCTGCGACGTGCTCAGCGCCAAGGCCATCGACGCCTGCGCCGCCACCGGCGCCACCGACCTGCTGATCGGCGGCGGGGTCGCGGCCAACCGTCGGCTACGGACGCTGCTGACCGAGCGGGCGGACGCGGCCGGGGTCCGGCTGCGGACGCCGCCGCCGGCCCTGTGCACCGACAACGGGGCGATGATCGGCGCCCGGGGCTCGGCC
>JBMDXL010000902.1:0-1922 GCA_048594465.1 Microlunatus sp.
CGTCGGAGCTCGACCGACATCTGACGCGACGGCCGACCCGACCGCCAGCATCACCGTCAGCACCAAAACGACTACCGCCCTGATGCGGACGGCCACGAGCCGCGCGCTGTCCATCTGAAGCACCCCGTCGTCTGCACGCGCACCGTCCCCCGACGGCGCCGGTCGTCCCCACGACCAGCGCCGACGGTAGCGGCTCGAGTTCAGGCCAGGCTCAAGATCTGCGCAGCACCGGCCGAGATCCGCCTCCAGACGTGCTCAGCCGGCCTCGACGGCCACCAGGTCGTCGACGGACAGGGTGGTCGCCGGGCCACCCCAGGTGCTGGACAGGTACAGCAGCACGCCGACGTGACCGGCAGCCTGCAGTGCCGCCGGGGTGGCGCTGGCGTTGGTCAGCAACCAGCTCGTCGGCTCGCTGTCGCCGGCCCGCCAGACCTTGACGCGACTGGACGTCGTGGTCGAACCGGTGGCTTCCAGCCGCACGTTCAGCACGCTTCCCGCGGAGGCCGCGCCGCCGGGCAGATTCGTCCAGGCAAGGGTCGTCTCGGCGCCGCCGGAGGTCCGCACCAGGTAGACCGCCACCGTCCCGTCCGCCAGGTAGCGGAGCTTGGCGCGGTAGTCGTTGCCGGCGGACACCCGGCGGCCGATCAGGGACACGTACGCCCCGCCGCCGGTGGACGGCTGGTTGAGGGCGATCCTGGCCGTCACGTCCACGTCCCGCGCCTGCGCGCCGGTCAGGTAACCCGCCCGGGTCTGACCCGTGGCCGCCTGCACCCGAGCAGCGCCCCCGTTCACGGCGAAGTTCGAGGCCGTGCCCGAGATCGTCCAGGCCCCGCCCACGTCGGCGCTCCCGAGACCGTTGGATACGGTCCGGTCGAAGGCGTCGACCGCGAACCCCTCCGGCCCGGGGTCGGGCTCGGTGACCTCGACCGCCTGGGTCACGCTCCGCGTCAGGCCGCCGGAGTCGGTCACCGAGAGCGTGATCTGCTTGGTCCCCGCACTGGCGAACGTGTGGCTGGCGGTGGCCCCGGTGGCCGTGGCCCCGCCCCCGAAGTCCCAGCTGTAGCCGGCGATCGGGCCCTCGGCGTCGGTGGACGACGAGCCGTCGACCGCGACCGTGAGACCGTCGGTGGTGGCTGTGAAGGCGGGCGTCGGCGGGGCGTTCGGCGGAGCCTGCACCGTCACCGCCTGAGTGGTCGTGGCCGTGCCGCCGCGGTTGTCGGTCACGGTCAGGCGGACGTCGTAGTCCCCTGCCCCGGGGAAGGTGTGCTGCGGCGACGGGCCGGTGCCGGTCGGGGAGTCGTCGTCGAAGTCCCACGCGTAGCTGACGATCGTGCCGTCCGGGTCGCTCGACCCCGACGCGTCGAACGAGGCGCCGAGCCCGTCCACCTGAGCGGCGAACGCGGCCACCGGCAGCTCGTTCGGGGCGCCGGTCCGACCGCTGGCCAGGTAGTTCGCGGACACCTGGGCGCCGGTCAGGGCGGTCGGGTAGATCGCGACCTCGTCGATGGTGCCCTCGTAGGCCTCTCTCGTCGGCGCCGCCGGCCACTGGCTGAGCCGGTCGCCGCCGATGCGCCAGTAGCCGTAGTAGACCTGCGCCTCGGTCAGGGTGTCGTCCTGCGCGGCGAGGGCCCCGTCGACGTACAGGCGGGCTCCCGCGCCGCCGAGGGTGGCCACGACGTGGTGCCACTGGCCGTCGTTCAGACCCGCCGGGCTGGCGATGGTGCGCCGGGCGGCGTAGTCCGGGCGGACGCCGAAGCGCACTTCACCGTTGTCGGTCAGGTAGATGTGCCGGTCGGTCAGGTTGCTGTTGCTGCGGCCGGTGCTGGAGCTGCCGAAGCCGACGATCTTCCCGCCCTGGGTCGAGGTCGTGCGGAACCAGGCCTCCACGGAGAACGTCTGCGGGCCCTCCTGCCAGAAGCCGG
>JBMDXL010000903.1:0-9508 GCA_048594465.1 Microlunatus sp.
AGCAGCAGGAACGCGCCGACGATGCTGCCCAGCAACGAGGCGATGCCGTAGCGGATGATCCGGGCCCGCTGACCCACGAGGTCGGGCCTGCTGGCCAGGGCCGCCGACAACGAGCCGGGGGCGAGTCCGATGCTGTTGGACACGTTGGCCAGCACCGGGGGGACGCCCAGGGCGAGCAGGGTGGGGAAGGTGATCAGGGTCCCCGTCCCCACCACGGCGTTGATCAGCCCGGCGCCACCGCCCGCCAGTGCGACGAGCAGCAGCTCCCACCAGCTCACCTCAGCGAGGGCCCGTCAGCCTGGGTGAACTCGGGTCCGGGCTGGTCGTCGGTCGTCGGGTCCGTGACGGGCTGCCCGGCCGGGTGGGTCGAGCCCTCGGGCTCGGGCTGGGGGCCGGAACCGATCCCCCGCTGCACCTCCGGGGTGGCCAGCGAGGCGGGCTTCGGACGACCGGTCCGCTCCAGCTCCTGCGCCTCCGCGATCGCCGCCTGGACGATCCGCTCGGACTCCGCGGCATCCTTCTCGGCCTGCTGGGTGATCTCGGCCTGGACGTCGACCTTCTCCGGCGCGCGGAACTTGCTCTTGTCCACCGCCGGCGCCGCGTCGGCGCCCCCGAACGCCTCCGTCAGGGAGCCGATCGAGCCGCCCAGGCCCTCCAGCGCCTTGCCGATCTCACTGGGCACGATCCACAGCTTGTTGGAGTCACCCCGGGCCAACGTGGGCAGCATCTGCATGTACTGGTACGACAGCAGCGCCTGGTCGGGCTCGCCGGCGTGGATCGCGTTGAACACCGTGGAGATGGCCTGGGCCTCACCTTCCGCCCGCAGCATCTGGGCCTGGCGGTCGGCCTGGGCCCGCAGCACGGCGGCCTCGCGGTCGCCCTGGGCCCGCAGGATCGCTGACTCCTTCTCACCACCCGCGGCCAGGATCTGGGACTGACGCTGTCCCTCGGCGATCAGGATCGCGGCCCGCTTGTCCCGCTCGGCCCGGGCGCCCTTCTCCATCGCGTCGCGGATGGTGGCGGGCGGGTCGATGGCCCGGAGCTCGACCCGGTTCACCTTGATGCCCCACTTGCCGGTGGCCTCGTCCAGCACCACCCGGAGCTTCTGGTTGATCTCCTCGCGGCTGGTCAGCGTCTGCTCCAGGTCCAGTCCGCCGATGATGTTGCGCAGCGTGGTCATGGTCAGCTGCTCGATGGCCTTGATGTAGTCCTGGGCCTCGTACGCCGCCCGGCGCGCGTCGAGGATCTGGTAGTAGATCACCGAGTCGATGCCGACCATCAGGTTGTCCTCGGTGATCACGCCCTGGGGCGGGAACGGGACGACGGCCTCGCGCATGTCCAGGGTGTAACGGACCCGGTCGAAGACGGGGATCACCAGGTGCGGCCCGGGCTCGAGCGTCCGGTGGAACTTCCCCAGCCGCTCGACCACCCCGATCTGCTGCTGCCTGATCACCTTGATCGTCGCCGCCAGGAACATCGCGACGGCGATGGCCACCGCCACGATCACGATCAGCACTGCCAGATCCATCTGTCTCTCACCCGTTTCACGTCAGCTTCTACCTGTTGTCGTACCAGTCGGCCGGGTCGCACCGGCCCGGATCGCCCTCACCTGCGGACGGTCCACCTCATCCCCGGACGGTGACCGTCAGGGGAGCTCGCCGTGCTTGGGGTAGACCACGGCGATCGCGCCGTCCACCTCGTACACCTCGATCTCGATGCCCGCGTCGATCACCTGACCGGGCACCATCGTGCGCGCCGACCAGCTCTGCCCGGCGACCTTGATCTCCCCGCCCTGCGGGGTGATCGCCGAGACCGCGATCCCCGAGCTGCCGACCATGGTGTCGGTCGAGGAGCGGTAGCCCGGCAGGCTGCGCACCTTGTCGATCAAGGTGGGCCGCAGCAGCAGCAGCGTCGCCACCGAGACCGCGGTCGCCACCACGATCTGCAACCACCACAGGCCGGGCGCGATCACCGCCGTGCCGGCCCCGGCCAGCGCGCCGACCGCGAGCATGATCAGCACCAGGTCCAGCGACAGGATCTCGGCGACCGCGAGCAGAGCGGCCAACCCGAGCCAGATGGCCCAGGCGTGCTCTCCCAACCAGTCGGTCAAGTTGACTCCCACGTCGCCATGCCTTTCGTGCCGTACGTCCATCCTGCCAGACGGACGAAACGGTCCGGCGCCGACGAAACCGAGGTCAGCGCGCCCGGGCGGCCCAGCGACCGTCGACCTGAGACAGGGTCAGCGGGAGGTCGAAGGTGGCCGACAGGTTCTCGGCGGTGAGCGTCTCCTCGACCGGGCCCGCGGCCACCAGCCGGCCCCCCTTGAGCAGCAGGGCGTGGGTGATGCCGGCCGGGATCTCCTCCACGTGGTGGGTGACCAGCACCGAGGCCGGGGCGTAGGTGTCCAGGGCCAGGTCGGACAGGGTGCGGACCAGCGCCTCCCGCCCGGACAGGTCCAGACCCGCCGCCGGCTCGTCCAGCAGCAGCAGCTCGGGGTCGGTCATCAGGGCACGGGCGATCTGCACCCGCTTCCGCTCCCCCTCGCTCAGCGTGCCGAAGGTGCGGTCGACCAGACCGCCGATCCCGAGCTGGGCGAGCAGCTCGTCGGCCCTCGCGTGGTCCAGCTCGTCATAGTCCTCCCGCCACCGTCCCAGCACCGCGTACGAGGCGGAGACGACCACGTCGTGCACCCGCTCGCTGCGCGGGATCCGTTCGGCAAGGGCCGCCGAGGTGATGCCGATCCGGGGCCGGAGCTCGAACACGTCGACCGTGCCGAGCACCTCGCCGAGCAGCCCGGCCACGCCCGTGGTCGGGTGGATCTGGGCCCCGAGCACCTGCAGCAGGGTGGTCTTGCCGGCCCCGTTGGGTCCGATCACCACCCAGCGGTCGCTCTCGTCGATCTGCACCGTTATGTCGTCCAACAGGGTCGATCCGCCTCGGACGATGCCCACCCCGGCCAGGTCCACCACTGCCACCATGGGGGCAAACCTACAGGCGGGAACGGGCTCGTCGCCGCACGCCGAGGGTTCGACACCGCCCTCCTATGCTGCGCTGGTGACGTTGCTCGCCGCGGTCCGTCTGGTCAGCTACCTCAACGCGGCCGGCCTGGACCCGGCATTGGCCGAGCGGGCCCCGTTCGCGGTGCAGGGACCCGACCTGGCCCATCACGTCGTCGACCCCCAGGGCCTGGTCGGGGTCGATCCCTGGACCGCGGTGCCGCTGCCCGAGGTCTTCGACATGCTGCTGGCCCACCCGGGACGGCCGTGGCTGCTGGCCCTGCCCGGTCCGGGTCGGCTCGCTCCGCTCCAGGGTCCGCCGGAACTGGTCCGCGCCGCCCTGGCCACCGGGCTGGCCGTGGTCGCCACCGGTGGCGGGTTGGCGCTGGTGCCCCACCAGGTCGGTCCGGCACTGCAGTGGGAGGTGCTGCCGGCCGAGCGCCCGGGCGCGGTGCCGACCGCGTACGAGGCGGAGCGGGAGCTCGGCGAGACGGTGCTGCGGGCCGCCCGGGAGCTGACCGACCTCGACGTGGCCGGCGGCCGACGGCCGAAGGACGCTGTGCTCGAGCTGGCTCCGGGCTACCCCCCGCGGCAGCGGGTGGCCGCCGACCGCGCGGCCCGCTTGTGGCTGGCCAGCACCTCCGCACTCGACTCCGACGGCAGCAGCATCTCGGTCTACGAGGCCGACCGCCGGCGCGCGGCGCTCCGGTCGGTCCAGGAGGCCGCGGCCCAGGCCCTGATCGCCTCGGTGAGCTGGTTGGGCGCCGAGCAGGACTGACCACTGCCGTCCTGTCAGCCTCGGCGGCGGCCCCGGCGACCACCGAGTCTGACAACTCGGCCCTATCCTGTCCGCCATGTCTTCCGACCACGCGGCCGATCGCGCGGGTGCCAACACCACGCCGGGCACCCTGTTCGCCATCGGCGGGGCCGAGGCCAAGCTGCGGCGGCGCACGGTGCTGCGGGCCTTCGTGGCCGCCGCCGGGGGCAGCGAGGCCCGGATCGCCGTGGTGCCCAGCGCGTCCTCGCTCGGGCCGGAGGTGGTGGAGGTCTACCAGGCGGTCTTCGCCGCTCTGGGGGCCGCCTCGGTGGAGGCCGTCCGGCCGGAGAGCCGGGCCGACGCGCAGGACCCCGAGCTGGCCGGCCGGCTGGCCGACGCGACCGGGGTCTTCATGACCGGGGGCAACCAGCTCAAGCTCAGCAACTTCATCATCGGCACGCCGTTCGCCGACGCCATCCACACCGCGTACGCCCGGGGCGCCGCCGTCGGCGGGACGTCGGCCGGGGCCAGCATCGTGGCCGACCACATGATCGCCTTCGGCAGCGGCGGCTCCACCCCGAAGCAGCGGATGAGCCAGCTCTCGGTGGGTCTCGGGCTGCTGCGGGGCGCCGTCGTCGACCAGCACTTCGAGCAGCGCAACCGCTACGGCCGGTTGCTGTCCCTGGTCGCCCAGTCCCCGTCCCTGCTGGGCATCGGGGTCGACGAGGACACCGCGGCCGTGGTCCGCCAGGGCGACCAGCTCGAGGTGGTCGGTCGCGGTGCGGTGACGGTCGTGGACGGGACCCACCTGATCAGCAACGCGTACGCCGCCCAGCGCACCGCGCCCCTGCTGGTGTCCGGGGCGATCATCCACGTGCTGCCGGCCGGCAGCCGGTTCGACCTGACCCGGCGGACGCTGGTGCAGCACGTCGAGCCGCTGCCCGACGCGGAGGTGGCCGAGGTGCGCGCCGCCGAGTCCGACCTCCGGGGTCTGGCCCGCGACATCGCCGCCGAGGGCATCTCCCCCACCCACTACGCCCGGCGGCTGCGGCGCGGTCGACGCAGCTAGCTGTACCGACTTCTCCCCGCCTACTCGTCCTTCTCCCCGCCGACTCGTCCCCGCCGACGCAGGCCGCCGGGATCGGGCCCGCAGACACCGGGGGCAGCCAGGTGGAAGGATCAGCCGCGTACCGCCGAACCACCATGACGCCCGGCTACGCCGGGCCGTGAGGAGACCTCGTGACCGACAGTGCCACGCCCCGTCCGGAGCTGCGGATCGTGTCCAGCCGCGTGTACCGGGGGCCGAACGTCTGGCACTACGAGCCGGCCATCCAGCTGGTGGTGGATCTGGGTGTGCTGGAGGACTTCCCCACCAACACCATCCCCGGGTTCACCGACGGTCTGCTGGAGCGGCTGCCGGGACTGCGCAACCACACCTGCAGCCGGGGCCGGCGCGGCGGCTTCGTGGAGCGGCTCGAGGAGGGCACCTGGCTCGGCCACGTGGCCGAGCACGTCGCCCTGCAGCTGCAGCAGGCGGTCGGCCACGACATGCGCCGGGGCAAGACCCGGGGCGTGAAGGGTGTCCGCGGTCAGTACAACGTGATCTACGCCTACTCCGACGAGACGGTCGGGCTGGCCGCCGGACAGCTGGCCGTCCGGCTGGTCAACGACCTGGTCGAGCACGACCCCGCGTTCGACTTCGAGACCGAGCTGGAGACCTTCATCATCCGCGGCGAGCGGTCGGCCTTCGGCCCGTCCACGCAGGCCATCATCGACGAGGCGGTCAGTCGCGACATCCCCTTCATCCGCCTGAACAGCTCCTCACTGGTCCAGCTCGGCCAGGGCGTGCACCAGAAGCGCATCCGCGCCACCATGACGTCCAACACCTCCTCGGTGGCTGTCGACATCGCCAGCAACAAGGAGCTCACCTTGACGCTGCTGGCCGCGGCCGGGCTGCCGGTGCCCCGCTCGAAGTCGGTCCGCGACGTCGAGGACGCGGTCCGACTGGCGGAGCGGACCGGCTACCCGGTGGTGGTCAAGCCGCTGGACGGCAACCACGGACGCGGTGTGATACTGGACCTCAAGGACGCGGACGCGGTCCGGGCCGGTTTCGCGGCGGCGCAGCAGGAGTCCCGCAACGGCTGGGTGATCGTGGAGTCCTACGTCACCGGCAAGGACTACCGCTGTCTGGTGATCGACGGGAAGATCGCCGCGATCGCCGAGCGGGTGCCCGCCCACGTGATCGGCGACGGCACCGCGACGATCGCCGAGCTGGTCGAGCGGACCAACGCCGACCCCCGGCGCGGAGTGGGCCACGAGAAGGTGCTGACCAAGATCAAGATCGATGCTGCGGCCGTCGATCTCGTGGCCCAGCAGGGATTCGGGATGGACGACGTCGCGCCGGCCGGCGAGATGATCAAGCTCACGCTGACCGGCAACATGTCCACCGGCGGCATCTCCATCGACCGGACGATGGAGGCGCATCCGGAGAACATCGAGATCGCCGAGGAGGCGGCCCGGGTGATCGGGCTCGACATCGCCGGCATCGACTTCATCGCCCCCGACATCACCCAGCCGGTCCGGGAGACCGGCGGGGCCATCTGCGAGGTCAACGCGGCCCCCGGTTTCCGGATGCACACCCACCCGACCGTCGGCGACCCGCAGTACATCGCCAAGCCGGTCATCGACATGCTCTTCCCGCCCGGCTCGCCCAGCCGGATCCCGATCGTGGCGGTCACCGGGACCAACGGCAAGACCACCACGTCGCGGATGATCGCCCACATCTTCAAGGGCATCGGTCGCAAGGTCGGGATGACCTCCACCGACGGCGTGGTGATCGACGAGCGGCTGGTCATCCGGGCCGACGCGTCGGGACCCCGGTCGGCCAAGATGGTGCTGCAGAACCCGCGCGTCGACTTCGCCATGTTCGAGGTCGCCCGGGGCGGCATCCTGCGCGAGGGTCTGGGCTACGAGCGCAACGACGTCGGCGTGGTGCTGAACGTGCAGCCGGACCACCTCGGGCTGCGGGGCATCGACACCCTCGAGCAGCTGGCCGACGTCAAGGCGGTCGTGGTGGAGGCCGTGCCCCGCAACGGCTACGCGGTGCTGAACGCCGACGACCCGTTGGTCCGGGCGATGCGACGCCGGTGCTCCGGCCGGGTGGTCTGGTTCACCCTGGCCGAGCCGGGCAGCGAGGTCTGGGAGTCGGTCGACGACCACTGCCGTCGCGGTGGCCGCGCGGTGGTGCTGGAGCGCAGCGAGCTCGGCGACATGATCGTGGTCAAGGAGGGGCGCCGGGCCATGCAGCTGGCCTGGACCCACCTGCTGCCGGCCACCTTCGGCGGGCGGGCCACGATGAACGTGCAGAACGCCATGGCCGCGGCGGCCGCCGCGTTCGCCGCCGGCGCCTCCCTGCACGACATCCGCCAGGGTCTGCGGTCGTTCTCCACCAACTACTACCTGTCCCCCGGTCGGCTCAACGAGGTCACCGTCGAGGGCCGGACGGTCATCGTCGACTACGCCCACAACGCCCCGGGTCTGCGGATGCTGGGCGACTTCGTGGACAAGACCGCGGTCAGCCTGGACAAGGCCTCCGAGCTGGGCAAGGTGAGCCGGATCGGCGTGATCGCCACCGCCGGGGACCGGCGGGACTCCGACATGGCCGAGCTGGGCTCGATCGCGGCCCAGCACTTCGACGTGGTGATCGTCCGCGAGGACGTGGGTCTGCGGGGTCGGCAGCGCGGCGAGGTCGCCGACCTGATCGCCGACGGGGTCCGCACCGCCATGGGCGAGGGGGTCCGGGCCAAGCAGGTCGAGATCGTGCTCGACGAGCTGGAGGCCACGCGGCACGCCATCGCGCGGTCCAACCCCGGCGACCTGATCGTCATCTGCGTGGACCAGCACGCCGCGGTGATGTCGGAGCTGGAGAGCTACGGCCGCCAGGCTCAGCCGGGCGCCCGGCGCGACGACCACCCGGGCACCAACGCGGTCTCCGACCCCGACTTCGTGGTCGCCCCGACCGATCCGCAGACGAGCGAACCCGCCCTGTTCTGAGGGGGATCGAGGACGGTGGAGAGGACGTCGAGGACGGTGGATCCGCAATAATCCGCAGTCTGATTCATTGGTCGGGACGAGGCTGGTGACCTCGACCGGCGTTCCTTAGTGTCGGCCCCAGCAGATTGCAGCACCGCAGCTCGCAGGACGCCGCCCCACCCACGAACGCCGACCCCGAGAGAGTGATCCGTGGCCACCACGACGACCACGGGAGCCAGCGGTCAACCGATCGAGGATCCCGCCACCGCCCCGAGCGATCCCGCTGCCACCCCGCCCCCCCCCGGCGACGCGGGCGTCACGGCGCCGCCGCGGCGGCGCGGCAGCGGCTTCGGTCGCTTCGGCAGCATCCAGAGCAAGCTGCTGGCCATGCTGCTGGCCACCAGCATCATCTCCACCGCCGTGGTCGGGTTCTTCGGCTACCGGTCCGGGACCAGCGCATTGCGCGACCAGACCTACTCGCGGCTGCGGGATGTCGGTGACGCCCGGCTCAAGGCGCTGAGCACGATGATCGACACCAGCAAGCAGGCGGTCCTGCTGGACAGCCAGGGCGTGGCCAAGGAGGCGTCACCGCGCTTCAACGCCGCGTACGCCGATCTCGCCACGGCGACGACGTCCTCGGCGAAGCGGGAGGCGCTGAACGCGTTCTACCGCGACACGTTCGCGCCCCGCCTGCAGGAGAACGTCGGCGGCACGATCGACTACGAGGCCTTCGTCCCCACCAGCCCGGCCCGGACCTACCTGCAGGCGAGCTACACCGTGAACTCCGGTGACTTCGAGAAGTCGATCACCGTGGACGACGCGGGTGACGGCAGCGCCTGGTCGACCGCCAACGCCAGCTACAACCCGTACTTCCGCGACGTGGTCAACGCCTTGGACCTCGACGACGTCTTGATGCTCGACGCCGAGGGCACCATCGTCTACTCCGCCTACAAGGGGGCCGAGCTGGGCAGCAACATCAAGCGCGGTGAGTTCCAGGGCGGCGGACTGGAGCAGGTCTTCGACGCCGCGGTGAAGTCGAACTCACTGGACTACGTGGCCATCGCCGACTTCGAGGAGTACAACCCCTCCTACGGGAGACCGACCATGTTCATCGCCTCCCCGATCGGCACCGCCCGGAACCTGACGGGGGTGTTGGTCTACGAGATCTCCGGCGACGCGGTCAACGCGGTGCTCACCGGCAGCCCGACCCCCGGCGAGTTCATCGGACTGGGTCAGACCGGCGAGTCCTACGTGGTGGGCGCCGACGGTCTCCTGCGCAGCGACTCCCGGCTCCTGTTCACCGATCCGGAGGACTTCCGCACCCGGGCCATCGCCGCCGGCAACCGCACCGAGGTGGTGGACCGGATCATCCGCACCAAGACCGCGTCCCTGCTGCTGGAGGACAACTCCGAGGCGACCGCCCGCGCCCGTCGGGGCGAGAGCGGGACCGTCCAGATGGACGGCTATCTGGGCCGGGACGCGCTGATCACGTACGCGCCGGCCAAGATCGAGGGCCTCGACTGGTCGATCATCACCAAGATCAGCTCCGAGGAGGCCCTCGCCCCGGTGGACCTGTTCGCCCGCAACCTGCTGCTGGCCACGGCGGGGGTCATCCTGGCGATCTGCGCGCTCTCGGTGCTGCTGGCCCGGGTGTTCACCGGACCGCTGAACCGTCTCCTCCGCGGGGTTCGGGACGTCGCCGGTGGGAAGCTCGGCACCCAGG
>JBMDXL010000904.1:0-4202 GCA_048594465.1 Microlunatus sp.
TCCCTGGGAGCGCTGTACGCCCTGATCGCCGTCGGCTACACCGTCGTCTACGGCATCATCCAGCTCATCAACTTCGCGCACGGCGAGATCTTCATGATCGGTGCGTTCGGCGCCTTCGCCACCTGGTTCATCGTGCCCGGCACCTCGACCTCGCTGCTGCTGCTGCCGATCATGCTGATCGGTGGCATGGCGGCCGCGGTCGGGGTCGCGCTGCTGACCGAGCGGTTCGCCTACCGGCCGCTGCGGAACGCGCCCCGGCTGGCGCCGCTGATCACCGCCATCGGCGTCTCGGTGTTCCTGCAGGAGGCCATCCGCCTCTTCTTCGGGCGGCTGCCCGGCTTCCCGGACTCCAAGCGGGCCATCCCGTTCCCGCAGATCGATGTCGTCACCGGCCCGGCCATCCAGCTCGGCGGCCTGACCATCCAGCGCGCGGCCCTGCTCACCTTGGTGATGCTGGCCGTCTGCACGGTCTTCCTCTACTTCTTCGTCAACAAGTCCCGGCTGGGCCGGGCCATGCAGGCCACCTCGCAGGATCCCGACACCGCCCGGCTGATGGGCATCAACGTCGACCGGATCATCATGGTGGCGTTCGCCGTGGGCGCGGCGCTGGCCGCCGTGGCCGGTCTGGCGTACGGGCTGCGCTACACCAACATCGACTTCAAGATGGGCTTCCTGGCCGGGCTCAAGGCGTTCACCGCCGCCGTCCTCGGCGGCATCGGCAACATCAACGGCGCCGTGGTCGGCGGTCTGGTCCTCGGGGTGGTGGAGGTGCTGGCCACCTACATCCCGGAGCCGTTCGGTGGCTCGGCCTGGAAGGACGTCTGGGCCTTCATCCTGCTGATCCTGGTGCTGGTGTTCAGACCGCAGGGCCTGCTGGGTGCGAGGGTGGTGGACCGGGCATGAGGATCCCCAACCCGCTCACCCCCGAGCTGCAGCAGCGCACCGGCGGTCTCGGCCGGATCCTGGCGCTGGTCGGTGGCGTGATCATGATCGCCGCGCCGTTCCTGCCCTGGGCGTACGGGCGCAGCGCGCTCGACAACATGACCGTGTACGGCTACCCGTCACCGCTGCAGGCGCTGTTCCTGGTGCTGGGGGTGCTGGTGGTCGGTTTCCTGGTCGGCTCGACCGTCTTCCTGCGCCGCAAGCGCAAGCGCCGGGTCGGCTGGGTGCGGGCCGCCAAGTCCGCCGCCACCGGGGCCCTGGTCTACCTGCTGCTCATCATCGTCAGCATCGCCCTGGAGCTCGAGGGCCTGGTCAACGTCGAGATCGGTGGCTGGGTCGCCCTGGTCGGTGTCCTGCTCGCCTTCGTGGGCACCAAGCTGATGCCGGCCGACCGAGCCCCCAACCTGGCCGGGATGGTGGCCAAGCCCTGGATCGAGATCGTCTGCGTCGCCCTGGTGATGGCCCTGGCCCTGTTCGGGGCGGCCTTCGCCCTGAACATGGACGACGGTGGCTCGTTCGTCTCGCTGCTCGGCTTCGTCGGCACGATCATCGCCGTGCTGTTCACCTCCGGGGCGATGGGCTTCCTGTCCGCCTGCACCCAGCGTCACCGCAAGGTGCTGATCCTGTCGGCCTTCGTGGTGGCCTTCGCCTTCCCGCTCACCCAGGGCGGCTCGGACGCGAACATGTCGATCGCCACCCAGGTGATCATCTTCGCCGCCACGGCCATGGGTCTGAACATCGTGGTCGGCCTGGCGGGTCTGCTCGACCTCGGCTACATCGCCTTCCTCGGGGCCGGCGCCTTCACCGCCGCGATCCTGTCGAAGTCGGCCTTCGCCACCATCGACTGGAACCCGCCGTTCATCGTGGTGGTGCTGATCAGCGGGTGCGTCTCGGCCACCCTCGGTCTGATCATCGGCTCACCGACGCTGCGGGTGTCCGGTGACTACCTGGCCATCGTCACCCTGGCCTTCGGGGAGATCTTCCGGATCTCCATGATCAACCTGGACGGCACCGACGGGCCGGACCTCACCCACGGGTCCAACGGCATCCCCGGGGTGCCGGACCTGAACCTGTTCGGCTTCGACTTCGGGGCCACCCACGAGCTGTTCGGCATCCCGCTGGGTCGCTTCTCCAACTACTACTTCCTGCTGCTGCTGGTCATCGGCCTGATCATCCTGGTCTTCGTCCGGCTCAACAACAGCCGGATCGGCCGGGGCTGGGTGGCCATCCGCGAGGACGAGAAGGCCGCCGAGGCGATGGGCGTCAACGTCTTCGGGCTGAAGCTGTTCGCCTTCGCCGGTGGCGCCTTCCTGGCCGGCGTGGCCGGGTCGGTCAAGGCGCACGTGGACGTGTCGGTGACTCCGGACCAGTACGTCTTCCTGGAGTCGGCCTTCCTGCTCGCCGCCATCGTGCTCGGCGGCATGGGCACCGTGCTCGGGGTGCTGGTCGGCGCGACCCTGCTGAAGCTGATGCCGGAGAAGCTCCGCTTCGTCAGCGAGTACCGGCTGCTGATCTTCGGCCTGCTGCTGGTGCTGATGATGCGGTTCCGGCCGGAGGGGCTGGTGCCCAACCAGCGCCGCCAGCTGGAGTTCCACGACGACGACGAGGACCTGGCCGAGCGGATCGAGAGCGAGATCGAGGAGACCGGGGTCGTCAAGGGAGGGGGCACGGTATGACCGCCACGAGAGCGCACGACGAGGCCGTCGGTCAGACGGGTGACGTGATCCTGCAGGCCGAGGACGTGACCATGCGGTTCGGGGGTCTGACCGCAGTCGACTCCGTGAACTTCACCGTCCGCAAGGGCGAGATCATGGGACTGATCGGGCCGAACGGGGCCGGCAAGACCACGTTCTTCAACTGCCTGACCGGGCTCTACCTGCCGACCAGCGGCCGGGTCGTGTTCGACGGTGCCGTGCTGCCGCCGAAGCCGCGCAAGGTGGTGATGGCCGGGATGGCCCGGACGTTCCAGAACATCCGGCTGTTCGGCAACATGACCGCGCTGGAGAACGTGATGGTCGGGCGCTACTGCCGGACCACCACCGGGCCGTTCACCTCGATCATCCGCGGTCCCAAGTTCCGCCGCGACGAGGCGGCGGTGCGGGCGCGGTCCCAGGAGCTGCTGGAGTTCGTCGGTCTCGGGCACACCACCGACCACCTGGCCCGCAACCTCCCGTACGGCGACCCGCGTCGGCTGGAGATCGCCCGGGCGCTGGCCACCGACCCGAAGCTGATCCTGCTGGACGAGCCGACCGCCGGGATGAACCCGCAGGAGACCCGCCAGGCCGAGGAGCTGGTCTTCCGGATCCGCGACCTGGGTCTGGCCGTGGTGGTCATCGAGCACGACATGCGGTTCATCTTCAACCTGTGCGACCGGGTGCTCTGCCTGGTGCAGGGGAAGACCCTGATCGAGGGGACCCCGGCGCAGGTGCAGAGTGATCCGCGGGTGATCGAGGCGTACATCGGGACAGGTCCCGAGGACGCCGAGGAACCCGGACCGACGGCCGACGGAGCAGGGGACCGAGATGCTTGAGATCAAGGACCTGAAGGTCGCGTACGGACGGGTGCGGGCGGTGAAGGGCATCTCCTTCACCGTCGAGGAGGGCCAGGTGGTCACGCTGGTCGGCACCAACGGCGCCGGCAAGACGACCACGCTGCGGACCATCTCCGGGCTGATCAAGCCGGAGGCGGGGGAGATCTGGTTCCAGGGCAAGCGGATCGACGCCGTCCCGGCGCACGAGATCACCGTCCTGGGGCTGGCCCACTCACCGGAGGGGCGGCGGATCTTCCCGCGGCTCACCGTCGAGGACAACCTGATGCTCGGCGCGTTCGCCCGCCGCGACCGGTCGGGGGTGGCCAGCGACCTGGAGCGGGCCTTCGACCTGTTCCCGATCCTCAAGGAACGGCGGTCGCAGCCAGCTGGCACCTTCTCCGGCGGCGAGCAGCAGATGCTGGCCATCGGCCGGGCCATGATGAGCCGGCCCAAGCTGCTGATGCTGGACGAGCCGTCGATGGGGCTCTCGCCGCTGATGATGCAGAAGATCATGGCCACGATCGTCGAGCTGCAGCGCGAGGGCGTCACCATCCTGCTGGTCGAGCAGAACGCCCAGGCGGCGGTGTCTCTCGCCGACTACGGCTACGTGCTGGAGGTCGGTCAGATCGTCCTGCAGAACACCGGCAAGGCGCTGCTCGTCGACGAGAACGTCCGCAAGGCGTACCTCGGCGAGGACTGACACCCGTACGCACTCCGGGGGCGGCGGGAT
>JBMDXL010000905.1:0-8476 GCA_048594465.1 Microlunatus sp.
GATCATCTCCAGCCGCTCGCAGATCACGGCCCGGCCCCGCACCGCCTCGGGCACGTCGGTGGAGAGCACGTGGTGGTCGACGAGGTCGGTGAGCTGGCCGAACCACCACTGCGACAGCTGGGTGAGGACCGCCCCCTTGTCCGGGATGGTGCTGTCCAGCACGTGGTCGAAGGCGGAGATCTGGTCGGTGGCCACCATCAGCAGCCGCTCGTCGTCATAGGCGTAGAGCTCGCGGACCTTGCCGCGGTGCAGCAGCGGGAGATCGAGCTGGTCGGCGAAGCGGGGACCGGTCGTCAACGTCACGGGGTCATCCTGCCAGGCGGGCGATCGTGGGGACTCGCCCCGGACCGACCCTGAGCGACCCCGGAACTCCGGCCCGAACCCGTGCATTCGCCGGATCGGGCGGGCATGGTGGAACCACGAGCCACTCGGCTCGCACCGTTCGCACCAGGAAGAAGGACCAGCCACCATGGCCGCCAGCCTCGCCCGCCCGTCCAGTGACCGAGTCATCGCGGGGGTGTGCTCGGCCATCGCCCGCCGTTTCGGTCTGTCCAGCAACGTCGTCCGCCTGATCTTCGTGCTCAGCATGCTGTTGCCCGGTCCGCAGATCCTGATCTACCTGGCCGGCTGGCTGCTCATTCCGGACGAGCGCAAGTCCTCGATCTACTGATCCAGTTCGTTCGACCCACCCCTCGCTCGCGCCCCTCGCCTCTCCGGCGGGGGGCGCGAGTCGTTCCCGGGTCCGCCGTACGCGGCCAGGAAGATGCGCACGGCCTCGGCGCAGTGATCCCGAACCGCGTCGGGACCGGGCAGGTCGTCGTCGCCCAGCAGCATCGCCCGGTTGACCGGCTCCCCCATCACCAGCCAGTTCAGGTAGCCGGCCGCGCCCCGCGGGTCGACGGCCACCAGCCAGCCCTGCTCGTGCAGGCGGGCGATGTGATCGGCCAGCGCCGCCACGGCCCGTTCCGGCCCGTTCTCCCACAGCACCCGAGCCAGCTCGGGGAACCGTGCCTCCTCCCCGATCACCAGCCGCCGCAGCCGCAGGATCCGCGGGGTCATCACGGCGGTCAGCTGGCGTACGGCGTAGTCGACCAGGGCGGTCTGCAGCGACGCCGCCGACGACGGGTCGGGCAGGTCGTCGGTGTGCACGCCGTCGCCCGCGCCTCGGGTCATGCTGGTCACCAGCTCGACGAACAGACCCTCCTTGCTGCCGAAGTGGGCGTACACGGTCTGCTTGGAGACACCGGACAGCGTCGTCAGCTCGTCCATGTTGGCGCCCAGGAAGCCGTCGGCCAGGAACACCTGCTCGGCGGCCTCGAGGATGGCGGACCGCTTGCGCAGCGAGCTCGGGCGCCGGACCTCCGTCACCGCGACTCCTCCCGTTGACACTTCAGACTGGCCAGTCTAGTTTTGAGAAAACGAACTGCTCAGTCCAGTAAATCACCGAGGAGCCCGAGATGACCGAGATCGCCACCACCACCCGCGGGGACCGCGTCGCGTACGACCGCTACGGCGACGGCCCGGGGCTGGTGTTCATCGCCGGGGCCGGTCCGTTCCGGGCCACCGACCCGATCACCACCGAGACCGCGCGCCGGGCCGGTGACCTCGGGGTGACCGCCGTGGTGTTCGACCGTCTCGGTCGGGGCGAGAGCCACGCCGACGGCCTGCTCGATCTGGACCGCGAAATTTACGCCATCGCCGCCGCGATCGAGGTCGCCGGGGGCCGCGCAGTGCTCTGCGGCCACTCCTCGGGCTGCTCGCTGGCCCTCCGGGCCGCCGCGGCCGGTCTGCCCGTCACCGCTCTCGCCCTGTGGGAGGCGCCGGTGGCCACCGACGCCACCGACACCCGGGCCTGGTCGGACGAGATCGAGCGGCTGATCGACGCCGGCGACGTCCAGGGTGCCCAGCGGCACTACATGAAGGACATGCCGCCGGAGTGGTTGGCCGGCGCCGAGGCCTCGCCCTACTGGCCGATGATCGCCGCCGGCGTGGTCAGCACCCGGGCCGACGCTCAGTCGCTGGCCTGGGCGACCGCTGAGCTGGCCACCGGCCGGCTGCCGGGGATCGAGGTCCCGGTGCTGGCCATGTACGGCACCGAGACCTTCGACGAGATGCCGATCGGGGCCCGGATGATCGTGGCGGCAGTGCCCGACGGGCAGGAGAAGGAGATGCCCGGAGCCATGCACTCCTGGGAGCCGGAGCCGATGGCAGCCGAGCTCGCCGCCTTCGTCCGCTCAGTGTCGGCGTGAACACGTCGACGCGATCGCGATCAGTCAACGGACGCGGTTGTCACCGACATCGGTGGCAACTGGGTCCGTCGGTCCCGCGTGGGAGGGGTTCGTCCCCGACCGATCAGCCCGAGTGGTAGAGGGTCCGGACGATGTCCTCGATCGCCGGCTCCTCCAGGGTGAGGTCCCGCACCTCCACCTGAGCCGACACCTCGGCCAGCACCCGGGCCGCGGTGGTGGTCGTGGGTGAGAAGGCCAGTCGCTGTCGTACGCCGTCCCCCTCGCTGGCCAGATGGGTGGCCTCGTTGAGCTGCAAGGGCGACCGGGGCTCCCACAGGTCGACCACCAGCACCCGCTGCAGCGCCACCCGCCGGGCCAGGCCGGGCAGCGTGCCGTCGTAGACCAGGCGGCCGTGATCGACCACCAGCACGCGGTCGCACAGCCGCTCGATGTCGCTCATGTCGTGGGTGGTGAGCAGCAGGGTGGTGCCGCGCTCGGCCCGTTCGGCGATCAGGAACTGCCGCAGCCGCTCCTTGCTGATCATGTCCAGCCCGATGGTCGGCTCGTCCAGCACCAGCAGGCGCGGGCTGTGCACCAGGGCGGCGGCCACCTCCCCGCGCATCCGCTCCCCCAACGACAGCTGGCGTACGGGGGTGTCCAGCTGGTCGGCGATGCCGAGGCCCTCGACCAGGCGGGCCGTCCGCTCCCGGGCGGGGCCCGGGTCGAGCCGGTGGATGGCGGCCAGGATCGTGAACGAGTCCCGCAGCGGGAGGTCCCACCACAGCTGGCTGCGTTGACCGAAGACGACCCCGATCTCCCGGGCCAGCTGGCGCCGCTGCGGCACCGGATCGAGGCCGCAGGTGCGAACGGTTCCGGCGGTGGGGACCAGGATGCCGGTGATCATCTTGATGGTGGTCGACTTGCCCGCGCCGTTGGCCCCGATGTAGCCGCACGCCTCGCCGGCCGAGACCCGGACACTGACCCCGTCGACGGCGTGCACGGTCTTCTTGGTCCGACGGATCCGGCCGGCCTTCTGACGGACGACGAAGGACCGCCGCAGGTCGGCGAACTCGATGATCGGCTCGGTGGTGCTCTTGGTCATGTCAGCCCCCTGCTCCGGTGAACCTGCGGATCCCGGCGCGCCAGGCGAGCAGGGCCAGCACCCACACCCAGGCGGCGAACAACGGGGCGAACCAGCCCAGCCAGGCCGGCAGGAACGCCGGTCCGGGCAGACCCAGGATGATCAACGACGGCAGGTACGCCGTCGCGGTGGCCGGGAAGACGAAGGTGAACAGGATCCGGATCGGCTCGATCAGCACGCTGCCCGGCAGCTGACCGGCGTACGAGCCGCCGTAGACGAACGCGGAGGTGAACTCGGCGCCGTCGATGACGAAGAACTGGACGCCCCCGGCCATCACGAAGAACGCACCGTAGATGGCCCCGCCGACCAACGGGGTGATGATCAACAGGTAGACCACACCCGGGGTGAGGGTGAGGTCGAGGTGGCTGAGGGCGATCACCATGATCACCAGGCCGACGGCCACCCGCCCGAGCCGGCGGAGCTGGAAGTCGCCGGTGACCAGCTGGGCGATCAGCGGCAGCGGTCGGACCAGCATCACCTCCAACCGGCCCAGACGGAGGTGGGACGGCATCGCGTCGAACTGCCCGAAGACCATGTCGGCGAAGGAGAAGCCCATGTTGGCCAAGGCGAACACCAGGGCCGCCTGGGCGAAGTCCAACCCGCCGAAGACCGGGACGTTGGTCAAGATCACGTAGATCTCGATGAACTCCAGCAGACCGACCCCGACCGAGGTGGCCACCGTCAGCCAGAAGCTCGTCCGGTAGGCGGTCTGGCTGCGGATCCGCGAGCCGAGCAGCACCCTCATCGACGCCCGCCGGCTGATCTGGCCTCGGGTCGGTGTCAGCTCAGCCACCCTGCACCACCAGGCGACGGGCGGCGCGGCGCAGGGTCAGCCGGGTGACCACCACCAGGAGCACCAGCCAGCCCGCCTGCATGGCCACCACCCCGACGGCGTCCCAGCCGAGGACCCGGCCGCCGAGCACGTCGATCGGGAACTGCAGCAGCGAGGGGAACGGGGTGGCGTACGCGATCGTGCGGAGCCAGTCGGGGAACAGGTGGATCGGCACGTAGAGACCGCTGAACGGAGCGACCACCACCAGGTAGAGCCCGATGAAGCCGCGGATGTCCAGCGACCAGAAGGCGATCAGGTTGACCCCGAAGCGGACCACGAAGCTGAGCGAGACCGCGAGCAGGACGCTGACCAGCCCCAGCGGATAGGCGGTCCAGGAACCGGGTAGGGCCAGACCGACGGTGAGCGCCCCGATCAGCAGCGGGGCGAGCCCCCGGGTCAGCAGCTGGAAGGCGGCCCGGCCGAGGTCGGCGGCCCACCAGGACAGCTGCACGTCCACCGGCCGGGCCAGGTCGACGGCGATGTCGCCGGTCTTGATCCGGTCGGCCAGCTCGGTCCAGCCGAACAGGGCGATCGGCGCCAGCAGGGCCTGACCGAGCCACACGTACGTCGACGCCTGCCGCTGGTCGTAACCGGCCAGCTCGCCACCGGCCGCCGCGATGGCGGCGAACAGGACGCCGACCCGGATGAAGCCGAAGACGGACTGGGTGACCACACCGGCGGCGATGGCCATCCGGTAGGTGCTGTACCGGTGGAAGCCCGCCGCGGCGAGCTGGAGGTAGGTACGCACAATCGCGAGACCCTAGATCGGCCGTCGGGCTCGGTCAACGATCCTCGCGCGTCGGCTGCCCACCCCGGCGTGTCGGCCGTCGGCGGCGGGCGGGGAGCTCGGGTCAGGAGTCGAGCAGCGGCATCAGCTGGGCGGGACCGGCCAGCACACCACCGTCCACCGGCAGCGTGACCCCGGTGATCCAGGCGGCGTCGGCGGAGGCCAGGAAGGCCACCGCGGCGGCCACGTCGGCGGGCTCTCCCACCCGGCCGAGCGGGTAGAGCGGACGCAACCGGTCGGCCCCTCCGCTCTGACCGTCCCAGACCCGGGTCCGGATGGTGCCGGGGGCGACCACGTTGACCCGGATGCCGGCCGGTCCCAGCTCCACAGCCAGGTTGCGGGTGAGCACGCTCAGTCCGGCCTTGGCCGCGGAGTACGCGGTCTCGCCGAAGGCGGCCAGACCGTTCACCGAGCTGATCGAGACGATCGCGGCACCCTCGGGGCGCGCCCGCAGGTGCGGCAGCGCCGCACGGATGCAGCGCATGGCGCCGGTCAGGTTGAGATCGAGCATGTCGTTCCAGGTCTCGTCGGTGAGCTCCTCGAACCCCGGCACGGCGACGGAGCCGCCCGCCACGTTGACCAGCACGTCGAGCCGGCCGAACTCCTCCACGGCCTGCGCCACCGCGGCGTCGACCGAAGGGGTGCGGTGGACGTCCAGGTCGGTGCCCACCGCCTCGGCCGGCGCCAGCTCCGCAGCCACGGCGCGGGCGGCGTCGCCGTCGAGGTCGCCGAGCACGAGCCGCGCTCCCTCGGCGGCCAGCCGCTCGGCCACCGCCCGACCGATGCCATGGCCGGCCCCGGTGACCAGGGCGACCCGGTCGACGAACCGCCGGGCGGTGGCGACGGACGGGGAGGTCACAGCACGTCGCCGGGCCGGTAGGCCGCCGCCTCCGGGTGCCGGCCGGCGATGTCGGCGATCTGCGCGACCAGGGAGGCGACCTGCGCCTGGGCGGTGCCGGCCATGGTCAACGGCTCGGTGACCAGGGCGTCCAGCTCGGCCCGACCCAGCCCCAGGCGGTCGTCGGCGGCCAGCCGCTCGAACAGGTCGTTGCGGGCCAGCCCCCGCTCGCGCATGGCCAGGGCCACCGACACGGCGTGCTCCTTGATCGCCTCGTGGGCGGTCTCCCGACCGACGCCCTTGCGGACGGCGGCCATCAGCACCTTCGTGGTGGTGAGGAACGGCAGATAGCGCTGCAGCTCGTTCTCGATCACCGCCGGGAACGCGCCGAAGTCGCCCAGCACGGTCAGGAACGTCTCGAACAGCCCGTCCAGGGCGTAGAAGGCGTCGGGCAGGGCCACCCGGCGCACCACGGAGCAGGACACGTCGCCCTCGTTCCACTGGTCGCCGGCCAGCTCGCCGACCATGGACACGTAGCCGCGGACGATCACGGCCAGGCCGTTGACCCGCTCGCAGGAGCGCGTGTTCATCTTGTGCGGCATGGCGCTGGACCCGACCTGACCGGGGCGGAAGCCCTCGGTCACCAGCTCGTGCCCGGCCATCAGCCGGATGCTGGTGGCCACGTTGGAGGGGGCGGCGGCGGCCTGCGCCAGCGCCGTCACCACGTCGAAGTCGAGCGAGCGCGGGTAGACCTGTCCGGTGCTGGTCAGGATCGTGGCCACCCCCAGGTGGGTGGCCACCAGCTGCTCCAGCTCGGCCAGCTTGGCCGCGTCCCCGCCCAGCAGGTCGAGCATGTCCTGGCCGGTGCCGACCGGGCCCTTGATGCCGCGCAGCGGGTAGCGGGCGATCAGCTCCTCGATCCGTCGGAAGGCGATCAGCTCCTCGTCGGCGGCCGTGGCGAACCGCTTGCCCAGGGTAGTGATCTGCGCGGCCACGTTGTGGGAGCGACCCGCGATCGGCTGGTCGGCGTAGGTCATGGCCAGCCGGGCCAGCTGGGTCAGCGAGGCGACCAGCCGGTCCCGGATGATCTGCAGCGAGGAGACGATCTGCAGCTGCTCGACGTTCTCGGTCAGGTCGCGACTGGTCATCCCCTTGTGCACGTGCTCGTAGCCGGCGAGGGCGTTGAACTCCTCGATCCGGGCCTTGACGTCGTGCTTGGTGATCTTCTCCCGGGCGGCGATCGAGGCCAGGTCCACCTGCTCGACCCGTGCGGTGTAGGCCTCGATCACGGTGTCGGGGTCGTCACCCCCGAAGTCCACCCCGAGATCGCGCTGGGCGGCGAGCACCGCGATCCACAGCCGCCGCTCCGCGATGATCTTGTTCTCCGGGCTCCACACCGTCCGCATCGCCTCGGAGGCGTAGCGGTTGGCCAGCACGTTGGGGACGCTCATCACTGCCTCGCCTCGTCGTCGCCGGTCAGCTGCCGGGCCTGGTCCTCGGCCGCCACCCGAGCGATGTCGGTGCGGTAGAACGAGCCGTCGAGCTCCAGCCGGGCGATGGTGGCGTACGCGGCGTGCCGGGCGGTGGTGAGCTCGGGCCCGGTGCCGACCACCGCGAGCACCCGGCCGCCGGTGCTGATCACCCGGCCCTCGGGGTCCAGACCGGTGCCGGCGTGGATGATCATGGTGCCGTCCGCGGTGCTCTCGTCCAGACCGTCGATCACACCGCCCGTGACCGGCGTGGCCGGGTAGTTCTCCGCGGCCAGCACGACCGCCACCGCGGCACCGTCGGCCCAGTCCAGCGGTGGGTGCTCGGCCAGGGTGCCGGTGGCCGCAGCCAGCAACAGCCCGCCGAGCGGCGTACGCAGCCGGGCCAGCAGCGGCTGGGTCTCGGGGTCACCGAACCGGGCGTTGAACTCGATCACCCGCACCCCCTTCCTGGTCAGCGCGAGCCCGGCGTAGAGCAGGCCGCTGAACGGGGTGCCGCGTCGCGCCAGCTCGTCCACGGTGGGCTGCAGCACGGTGCGCAGCACCTCGTCGACCAGGTCGTCGCCCGCCCAGGGCAGCGGCGTGTAGGCCCCCATGCCACCGGTGTTGGGACCCGCGTCGTCGTCGTACGCCCGCTTGAAGTCCTGGGCCGGTTGCAGCGGCAGGACGGTGGTGCCGTCGGTGACCGCGAACAGGCTCACCTCGGGCCCGTCGAGGAACTCCTCGATCACCACCCGGCCGCAGGCGACCGCGTGGTCGAGGGCCGCCTGCCGGTCCGTGGTGACCACGACGCCCTTGCCCGCCGCCAGACCGTCGTCCTTGACCACGTACGGCGACCCCAGCTCGTCCAGGGCGGCGGCGGCCTCCTCGGCGGTCAGGCAGAGCCGGGCGGCCGCGGTCGGCACCCCGGCCGCCGCCATCACGTCCTTGGCGAAGGCCTTGCTGCCCTCCAGCCGGGCGGCCGCGGCCGACGGGCCGAAGCAGGCGATCCCCGCGTCACGGACGGCGTCGGCGACACCGGCCACCAACGGCGCCTCCGGACCCACCACGACCAGATCGACCCCGAGCCCGGTGGCCAGGGCGGCGACGGCCGCCGGGTCGTCGGCCACGACGGCGTGGGTGGGGCCGACCGCGGCGGTGCCCGGGTTGCCGGGGGCGGAGTG
>JBMDXL010000906.1:0-2182 GCA_048594465.1 Microlunatus sp.
GGTCGGCGATGTCGACGACCAGGTCGACCACCGTCGGATGGTGTCGGAGCCGGCCTCGGAGAGGCCGAAGTGGGCGACCTTGCCGGCGTCGATGAGCTCGGCGACGGTGCCGGCGACGTCCTCGATCGGCACGTTCGGGTCGACCCGGTGCTGGGACAGCAGATCGATCCGGTCGGTGGTGAGCCGCTGCAGCGACTCCTCGACGGAGGCGCGGATGGTGTCGGGGCGGCTGTCCAGCCCGGTGCGTTCGGTGCCGTTGAACCCGAACCCGAACTTGGTGGCGATCACCACCTGGTCACGGATCGGGGCGAGCGCCTCTCCGATCAAGAACTCGTTGGTGAACGGGTCGTAGATCTGGCGGTGTCGAAGAACGTGACTCCGAGGTCGTGGGCGGCACGGATCACCCCGATCCCGGTGGTGGTGTCGAGCGGGTCGCCGTCATTGGTGCTCAGGCCCATGCAGCCCAGCCCGATCGCAGAGACCTCCAGTCCTGCGAGGGTGCGCTTGGCGGATACGGCTTCGGTCATCAGGGGCATCTCCTAGACGGTATGACGTGACCGCCGGTTGAGGTGGTTGCAGGCCGGGGCCTCGTGCGCGCACATTGCGTGGGTTGCCAGACATTTCGGTCTGGCCTATCCGACATGCGTGGTGGGAGGCCCCGGTGTTCACAGAGCGTACGAGTGTTGGTCTGGACGTGCACGCCCGATCGGTCGCCGCGGCGGGCTTGGACACGGTGACCGGTCAGGTGTGGGAACACCGACTCCGACCCGATTCTGCGGCAATCAAGACGTGGCTGGTGGAGCTGCCGGGCCCGGTGGCGGTCACCTATGAGGCCGGTCCAACCGGGTTCGGGCTGGCCCGAGACCTGACCGCGGCCGGGTTCCGGTGCGAGATCGCGGCACCGTCGAAGATCCGCCGCGCCGCGGGCGACCGGGTGAAGACGGATGCCCGGGATGCGTTGCTGCTGGCCCGGTTGCTGCGGATGGACGACCTGACGCCGGTCACGGTGCCCAGCATCGAGCAGGAGGCCGGCCGAGACCTGGTCCGAGCCCGGGAGGACTGCCGTGGTGATCTGATGCGGGCCCGGCATCGGCTGTCGAAGCTGCTGCTGCGGCACGGCTACCTGTGGGACGGGCCGCAGGCGTGGACGCTGGCTCATGACGCCTGGTTGCGGCGGCTGCGAGCCGGTGAGGTCTGGTCGGCTGGCACCCGGGCAGCGTTCGACGCCGGCTACGAGACCGTGGTGATGACGACTGCGCGTCGGAACCGGTTGGACGGCGACATCGCGACGATGGCCGCAAACAGCGAGTTCACCCCGGTGGTGCGACGGCTGGGCTGCCTGCGGGGAATCTCGACGTTGACCGGGTTCGCGTTGGCGGTCGAGATCGGCGACTGGACCCGCTTTAGTGGCGCCAGTATCGGCGCGTTCGTCGGGTTGACGCCCAGTGAGCACTCTTCTGGAGCGTCGCGGAGTCTGGGGTCGATCACCAAGACCGGCAACGGTCACGCTCGCCGGCTACTGGTGGAGGCGGCGTGGCATCACCGGCCGGCGTATCGGCCAGGAAAGACGATGCGGGACCGGTGGGCGCTGGCCCCGGTGGCTGCGCAGGTCCGTGGTGATGCGGGGAATCGGCGGCTGCATCACCAGTGGCTGAAGTTCATCGCCCGCAAGAAGCGCGGCACGATCGCCACCGTCGCCGTCGCCAGGGAACTGGCCGGCTGGTGCTGGTCTCTGGCCACTCTCGACCAAGCCGACAACATGACCGGATAGCCGGGCACTGATCGTCCTTGGTGATCATTCTGGTCTGACCGAGCCGCGTCAGGAGCGACCCGCGCTTCAGCTATGAGCCACCCTCCGCACGAGGGTGACGCTCGACTCTAGACAAGCGGACAGCTCCAGCCGAACAGCACCGTCCTGCGGTTTCAACCCGCGCATATCAGCCTGACAAGCGTCGCGAACACGCCCGGCAGCCGAGACCACCAAGGCGCAAAGAGGCGCCGCCGAGAACCCATCCCGGCGGCGCCTCACCACGCCCTCTTGACAAGCAACCACTACATATCAGATGAAGCTGCCAACCACATCTACCTGGCTGGTCGCGCCATGTACGCTGCCCGAGCCGAGATCGCCGACCAGGGTTACGACGTCCGTGCCGGGGTGAACCGATGAACGACACCACCGCCG
>JBMDXL010000907.1:0-2711 GCA_048594465.1 Microlunatus sp.
CCTGCCCGGACGACCACCCCGCCGACGGAAACCGTTCCGGCCACGGCCGAGGACGCATGACCGTCTTCGTCCCGCTCACCCTGGACGCTGCCCGCCAGCTGCGGGTCACCGGGTCGGCCCGGGATCTGGTCGGTTACGCCGCGGGTCCCGCCCTGCGTGCCTGGCTGGGGGAGTCGCGACTGGATGACGAGGAGGCCGACTACGTCGCCCTCAACCACGCGGCCATCGCCGCCCTCACCCTGGACGACGTCTCACCGACCCGGATCGTGCTGGCGCTGGACCAGGACACGTCGGAAGGCGACGCCCTGGGTCAGGTGGCCGTCGCCCGGCTGGACTGGGCGGACGTCCGCTCGCTGTTCGGCGACGAGGTAGCGGCGGCGGCCGCGGTGCTCGTCGCCCGGGACGCCGTCCGCGGCCGCGACCTGGCCGAGGCTCTCGGCGACCCGGCCGTCGAGACGCTGCAGGAGTCGTACGACCTGCTCTGGTACAGCCCCGACGAGCTCGACGCGCTGCCCGCCTCGGTCTGATCGACGAGCGCGTCAGGGTCCGTCGGCAGCACCCGTCCGCCGTCCGTGGTCGCGTTCGGACGGCCACCGGCTGACGAGTGTCGGTGGCATCGGGCAGACTCGGGTCATGCCACGGTCCATCTGGAAAGGCGCGATCTCCTTCGGCTTGGTCACCATCCCGATCAAGCTCTACTCGGCGACGGAGGAGAAGGACATCAGCTTCCGGCAGGTCCACGCCGAGGACGGCGGCCGGATCAAGTACAAGCGGGTCTGCGAGAAGTGCGACAAGGAGATCCCGTTCGCGGAGATCGCCAAAGGCTACGAGCTGCCCGACGGGCGGATGGTGATCCTGACGTCGGAGGACTTCGACGACCTGCCGCTGACCACCACGAAGGCGGTCGAGGTGGTCCAGTTCGTGGCCGAGGAGGACGTCGACCCGACCTACTTCGCCAAGACGTACTTCCTGCAGGCGGACGGTCCCGGCATCAAGCCGTACGTGCTGCTGCGGGACGCGCTGACCAAGTCGGCCAAGTCCGCGCTCGTCAAGGTCGCCCTCCGGTCCCGGGAGGCACTGGCCCTGATCCGGCCCAAGGACGACGTGCTGCTGATGCACACGATGCTGTGGCCCGACGAGCTGCGGGACGGGGGTTTCGCGGCACCGCCGGCCGAGGTGACGGTCTCCGACGCGGAGGTGACCATGGCCCAGTCGTTCATCGACGCGCTGTCGGGCGACTTCGAGCCGCAGGAGTATCGCGACTCCTACCGCGAGGCGCTGGAGACGCTGGTGCAGAGCAAGGCCGACGGCGTTCCGCTGGAGGCCGAGCCCGAGGTCCAGGAGCAGGCCGAGGTGGTCGACCTGGTCGCCGCGCTGCGGGCCTCGGTCGAGGCGGCCAAGAAGCGGCGTGAGGCGGCGGGGGAGGCCAAGGCGGTCTGATCCGAGCGGGTCGAACGGTCCGGTCGAGCGGGCTCGGCGCGTCCCAGGTGCGGACGTGCAACAGGGCTGTCACAAACTGCCGTCAGACTGTCGCCCATGACGCAGCAGAGTGGCGCCCTCCCGGGCGACGTCGCCGTGCAGGACCAGCCGACCGTCGACCAGCTGGTGGAGGCGGAACGCCGGGTCCCGGACGTGGCCGAGTACGCGGGCGGAGTCTCCTCCGACAGTCAGCACGCGGCCCTGCGGGCCTCGGTCAAGCAGCTGGGTCAGCTGCTCGGCGAGGCGCTGACCCGGCACGAGGGTCCCGAGCTGCTGGCCCAGGTGGAGCGGATCCGACGGCTGTCCCGCGAGCACCGCGACGACGAGCTGCACGCCGAGCTGGAGGGCGTCGACGACGCCACCGCGGTCCGGCTGGCTCGCGCCTTCACCGCCTACTTCCAGCTGGTCAACATCACCGAGCAGCTGCACCGCTGGCGAGAGATCGCCGCCGGCGACGAGGGCCCGTTGGCGGCCACCGCTCGCCGGATGGGCGAGGCGCTCGACCGCGGCACCATCGACCGCGACCTGATCGCCGATGTCCTCAGCCGGTTGGAGTACCGGCCGGTCTTCACCGCGCACCCGACCGAGGCCAGCCGCCGCTCGGTGCTGGAGCTGCTGCGCAAGATCGCCGACGTGGTGTCCGCCCTGGAGGACCCGCAGCGGCCGCCGGGGCAGAAGCCCCACCTGGAGCGGCGCCTGGCCGAGCTCGTCGACCTGCTCTGGCAGACCGACGAGCTGCGCATCGTGCGACCCGAGCCCAAGGACGAGGCGCGGATCGCCACCTACTACCTGCAGTCGCTCGCCTCCCAGGTCGTCCCCGACCTGCTGGAGGAGCTGGACCGGGTGCTGGCCACCATCGACGTCGAGCTGCCCGCAGCGGCCCGACCGCTGCGGTTCGGCAGCTGGGCCGGCGGTGACCGGGACGGCAACCCCAACGTGACCCCGGCGGTGACCCTGGACGTGCTCGCCCTGCAGCACGACTTCGGCCTGCGGACCCTGATCGCCGGCATCGAGGACCTGCTCACCGAGATGAGCGCCTCGACGCGGGTGGTCGAGGTGACCGAGGAGCTGGTGGCCAGCCTGGCCGCCGACGCCGAGGCCCTGCCCATCACCCACGCCACGACGGCGCGCTACAACGCCGAGGAGCCCTACCGGCTCAAGCTGACCTACGCCCGGATCCGGCTGCAGCGCACCCGCGACCGGCTGGCCGACGGCACCCCGCACGAGCCGGG
>JBMDXL010000908.1:0-2087 GCA_048594465.1 Microlunatus sp.
AGGTTGTCGACGGACAGGCTCTTCTCCACCAGGTAGCCGGCGAAGTACTGGGTGCCGAGCTCACCGCCGAAGGTCGCGGTGAACCAGATGCCGAAGCCGACGGCGACGCCGATGTAGAAGACCGACCAGGCGGTCGCCTCCTTGAATCCCACCCGGTGCGGCTTCAGGGCGGCCACGATCAGGTCGATGGCCAGCAGGGCGATGATGATGGCGATGGTCACGCCCCAGATGAGTGGGGTGATGGTCATCAGAGGAACCTTCCGAGGTGGTGGGCGAGGGTCCCCGATCCTACCGAGCAGATCAACGTCGGCCCGCCGATGAATCGAGCCCCTATGCGTCTGCGACGCGTGCCGGCGGCGGTCGACCCCGACCGGCTCCCAGGCTCGTCGCTCACGACGGCTGGCGGTCCCGTTCGGAGCGGCGGGCGGGCAGCCGGACCCGGATGGTGGTGCCCTGACCCACCTGGCTGATCACGTCGGAGGTGCCGCCGTGGGCCGTGACGATGGACGAGACGATCGCCAACCCCAGCCCGGCGCAACCGGTGTGGCGGTTGCGGCTGGCGTCGCCGCGCCAGAACCGGGTGAAGACGTGCTGCTGGTCCGCGCTGGGGATGCCGGGTCCGTGGTCGGTCACCAAGCAGGGTGTGGACACCGGACCCGCGTCGGTCCGGGTCGGGCCGCGCCGGTCGTACGGTCACCTCCACCGCCGTGCCGGCCGGGGTGTGCTGGACCGCGTTGCCGAGCAGGTTCTGCAGCACCTGCTGCAGCTTGGGTGCGTCGCCGACCACCGTCGCCGGACCGGTGGCGTGCAGGGAGAAGCGGCGGTCCGGGTGAGTCACCCGCGCGTCGTCGACGACTTCGCCGGCCAGCGCGGTCAGGTCCAGCGGATCCCGAGCCAGCGGCCGCGCCCGGTCCAGTCGGGCCAGCAGGGCGAGGTCGTCGATCAGCACCCGCATCCGTCCCAGCTGGGTCATCGCCCGGTGCATCGCGTGGTCCCGCTCGGCCCGGTCGGTCAGGCCGCCCTGCAGGTAGAGCTCGATCCACCCGGTGGCGGTGGTCAGGGGCGTACGCAGCTCGTGGGAGGCGTCGGCCACGAACGACCGGAGCCGCCCTTCGGCGGTCTGCTGCGCGTCGAAGGCCTCGTTGACCGTGACGGCCAGTCGCTGCAGATCGGGGTCGTCGGGCACCGGCAGCCGCACCGATCGGTCTCCCTCGGCGAAGGCGTGGGCCCGCTCCGACATCGTCGTCAGCGGTCGCAGACTCCGACCGACGATCAGGACGGTGGCCGCCACCAGGGCGATCGCGGCCAGCAGCACGCTCCCCGCCGCGACCAGGATCAGCCGCTGCAGCGTGGCCAGACTCGGACCGGTGTCGAAGCCGATCACCAGCCCGTCCGGCACCAGGACCTGCTGGTCGGGGCCGATCACCGACAGACCCGAGCCGGCGACGTCGAGGTGGATCGCCGTCATCGCCGGCCGGTCCGGCACCCGGTGCGGTTGGCCGTCGTCCTCGCCCGCGGCCATCAGCGCGGCGGCCGTAGCCGGGTCGGTGTTGGCGATCAGCACCGCCTCGCCGGCTCGCTCGAACACGACTGCCGCCCCCTCGGGACGGGCCATGTTCTCCACCGTCACCGCATCCAGCCGCACCCCGCCCAGGCCCAGCACCGAGGCGCGGATCCGCTCCGAGGTGTTCACCAGCCGGTCGTCGATGCGCTCATGCACGTACGCGCGCACGTAGAGGATGGACACGGTCGCGGTGGCGGCCAGGATGACGGTCAGGGCGATCGCGAGGGTCGCGATCAGCCGGTGACGCGTGCCCCACCGGCGGACCGCCCGGCCGTCGCGGGTCACGGGCCGTCCTCGGGCGGCCGGATGGTGTAGCCGAACCCCCGGACGGTGTGGATCAGCGCAGGTGGGCCGACGTCCACCTTGCGGCGGAGGTTGGACACGAAGCGCTCGACCACGTTGCTGTCGCCACCGAAGTCGTACTGCCACAGCTGGTCGAGGATCTGGGCCTTCGAGAGCACCCGCCCCTGGTGCAGGAGCAGGTAGACGAGGAGCCGGAACTCGGTGGGGGACAGCTCGATGA
>JBMDXL010000909.1:0-11439 GCA_048594465.1 Microlunatus sp.
TGGACAGCTGGTGCATGGCCAGCAGACTCAGCGCGGTCACCAGCACCGCGAGCAGCAGCCAGCGCGACTGTCGCAGACGGTGGGGAGCGCTGGTCACCAGCATGTTCTCCACGGTAGCCCAGGACTCGACAGATACCACCCGGGGGTACATGTGGACGCGGCGGTGCGCGGGGTCCAGTGGTCGCCGGTGGGCGTCAGCGGACCGACCCGAGCGGGTCCGGCGCGGCGCTCGCAGCGGTCCGGGCTACGACCGCGGCGAGGCCTGGCTCCCTCCCAGTGTCGTGGGCGGCGGCTGAGCCGCACCCGAGCCCGCAGCACGGTCGGGCGACGGCGTCCTCGGCCAGAGAACGGGTGCGGGGGCGATCAGAGGCGGGGGTCGCTGGCCGGGTCGGGCAGCAGATCACCCCGGGGGTGGTCGTCGGTGCCCGCTCCGTCGTCGGACCGGGCGTACTGGTCGCTGAGGCGGCGGTAGAAGCGGCTGTTGAGGGCGTAGACCGTGAGCACCACCCCGAGCACGCCGACCAGCACGAAGACCAGGGCGATCCCACGGGCGGGCCCGGTGCCGAACCAGCCGCCGATGGCCGCAGCCCCGGCACCGTCGGTCATGAACGGGATGACCACCAGCTGGGTCAGCGGGCCGATCAGGAAGGCGGTCAACGGCGAGGCCGCCTGCTCGATGCTCTGCGCGAAGCCGAACACGCGGCCCTGCCGCTCGTACGGCACCACGCGCTGCAGGATCGTCTGCTCCGCGGCCTCCGCGTACGGCACCAGCAGCATGTAGACGGCCATGCCCGCCACCAGCATCACGATGGACGCCTGCAGCGGGAACAGCGCGGTCACCGACCAGAGCACCAGGTTGACCAGCAGCAGCAACCGCAGCGGCCTGGCACCCAGCCCCGTCCGGGCCACCAGCAGCCCGCCGACGATGAACAGCGCACTGAGCCCGCCCCACATCAGCCCCCACGCCTGGACCGACATCATCGACAACCCGTACGCGTCCATCAGGGCCATGAAGGCACCGCCGAGGAAGTTGTTCAGGCAGGAGAACCCGATCAGCGCGAACAGACCGGGGATCTGGCGGATCTGCCGGACGGTGCCCCGGAGGTCGATCCGCGTGGTCGGCGGAGCGGGCTCGCCGTCGTCGGCCGCGGGTGGCTCGGTGGTGAGCTCGGTGCCGCGGCTCTCGTCGACCTCGATCGCCGCCAGGTGCAGCGCTCCGGCGGTCAGCAGCACCATCGTCAGGATCAGCACGCTGAACATGCCGTCCCGGGCCACCAGCAACCCGCTGATGATCGAGGTGGCCAGCATGGTGACCCCGGTCGTGGTGCCGACCAGGCCGTTGGCCCGGTCCCGGCGCTGCGGCTCGATCAGCAGGGTGACCAGCGTCATCATCGCGATCATCCGGACGTTGCCGGCGATCACCCCGAACATGGACAGGGCGATGAACACCCACAGCCAGACGCTGGTGGCCCGGGTGAACGTCTCGTCCGGGACCACCACGTAGACCCCGAAGGCGAGCGCGTAGAAGGCGAGCGAGGCGACCACCGACCCCTGCATCGACACCTTCTTGCGGTGGTGGTCGACCAGGCTGCCGAACCAGATGCCGCAGGCGGCGGTGCAGACCAGGAAGATCCCGGCCACCATCCCGGTGGCCAGCACCGACCGGGTCTCGATGAACACCCAGAACGTGATGGCGAACCAGACCGTGAAGTTCATCACCGAGACGACCAGCACGTTCAGCAGCAGGTGCAGGAAAGTGCGGTCGCCGGGCTTCGTCAGGTCCAGCACCGGTGCCTTCGCCCTGCTCATCCGTGGTCCCTCCTCGTGGTCACGCTCACGCTAGCCACAGGGACAGACAGTCTGCAGGCCGACAACTCATCGGTGTCCACGACCGGTCGTGTCCGGTCGGGACCGGGGCCCAGACGCGCCGAGCGCGACGACGCGTGGGATTCAGTGCGACATCGCACCGAGATCCACCCACGATCTGGAGCAGGGGAGCTGCAGGGTGGAGGTCAGAGCGCCTTGACCTCGGCCAGCACCTTGGCCAGCGTGTCCTTGGCGTCGCCGAACAGCAGCGTGGTCTGCGGCTCGTGCAGCAGCTCGTTCTCGATCCCGGCGAAGCCCGGGCGCATGGAGCGCTTGAGGAAGACGACCTGCCGGGCCTGGATGGCGTGCAGGATCGGCATCCCGTAGATCGGGGCGCCGGGCGTCGTCTCGGCGGCCGGGTTGACCACGTCGTTGGCCCCGACGACCAGGGCGACGTCGGCGTTGCGGAACTCGGGGTCGACGTCGTCGGCCTCCCGCAGCTGCGCGTACGGGACCTGGGCCTCGGCCAGCAGCACGTTCATGTGCCCCGGCATCCGGCCGGCGACCGGGTGGATCGCGTAGTCGACCACGACCCCGCGCTCGGTCAGCAGGTCGACCAGCTGCCGGAGGGTGTGCTGGGCCTGGGCCACCGCCAGCCCGTAGCCGGGGACGATGATCACCCGGCTCGCGTACGCCAGCAGGATGGCCACGTCGGCAGGCCCGGTGGCCTTGACCGGGCGGTCGCTGGCCTCGCCCCCGCCCAGGGTCGATCCGCCCTTGAGCGCGCCGAACAGGGTGCTGCCGAGCGAGCGCCCCATGGCCGTGGCCATCAGCTTGGTGAGCAGGGTGCCCGCCGCGCCGACCAGGGTGCCGGCCACCAGCAGCAGCGGGTTGTCCAGCACGTAGCCGCTGGCGGCCACGCTCAGCCCGGTGAAGGCGTTCAGCAGCGAGATCACGATGGGCACGTCCGCGCCGCCGACCGGCAGCACCAGCAGCACGCCGACCCCGGCACCGATGACGGCCAGCGCGACGCCGGCCACCATGGTCGGGAACAGGGCCAGGAACACCGCGAACCCGACGGCGGAGAGGAGGGCGAGGCCGTACAGGATCGGGTAGCCGGCGAAGGTCACCGGGCGGGTGGTCATCAGCTCCTGCAGCTTGAGGAACGTGACGATCGAACCGGTGAAGCTGACCGAGCCGATGACGATGGTGAACGCGGTGGCGATCAGCTGGAACGTCGAGGACCCGCCGGTGGCGGCGATCTCGTGCAGCTCGACCAGGGCGACGATCGCGGCGGCCCCGCCACCCACGCCGTTGAACAGGGCCACCAGCTGCGGCATCTGGGTCATCTGCACCCGGTACGCCCCCAGGGCGCCGACGGCGACACCCACCGCGATGGCGACACCGATCGGCAGCAGGTGGTCCAGGTCGCCGGAGACCAGCACGGTGACGGTGGCCAGCGCGGCGCCGGCGGCCCCGATCAGGTTGCCCCGCCGGGCGGTGCGCGGAGAGGACAGGCCCTTGAGCGCGAGGACGAAGCAGATGGCGGCCACCAGGTAGACCAGCTGCGCCCAGATCGGCGGCGCGCTCACTGCTCGACCTCCGGCTTCGCGTCGGCGCCCGCGACGGGCCGCTTGCGGACGAACATCTGCAGCATCCGGTCGGTGACCACGAAGCCACCGGCCAGGTTGACCGCGGCCAACCCCACGGCGACCAGGCTGAGGGCCAGGATCGGGGTGCTGTCCGCGTGGCCGGCGACCAGGATGGCCCCGACCAGGATGATGCCGTGGATGGCGTTGGCGCCCGACATCAGCGGTGTGTGCAGGGTCGAGGACACCTTGGAGATCACCTCGATGCCGACGAAGGCCGCCAGCACGAAGATGGTCAGCCAGGTGATGGCGTCGCTCATGGGGTGACCTCCGGCTCGGCGGCGTGCGCGGCGTCGGCTGGCTGTGCCGGGGGCGTCAGCTGCGGGTGGGTGACGAGCATCCCGGCCACGACCTCGTCGGCGAGGTCGGGGTCGAAGGCGCCCTCGCGGGTCATCAGCTGGACCACGTTCACCACGTTCTGCGCGTAGAGGCGGCTGGCCGGCCCGGGCATCTGGCTGGGCACGTTGGACCCGCCCCACAGCTGCACGCTGCCCAGTCCGTCGGCGGTCGGCACGCTGACCACACCGCCCGCGGTGACGCCCTCCACGTTGCCGCCGGAGTCGGCGGCCAGGTCGACCACCACCGAGCCCGGGCGCATCCCGGCCACCATCGCGGTGGTGACCAGCACCGGCGCCCGTCGGCCCGGCACGGCGGCCGTGGTGATCACGGCGTGCGCGGCGGCGATGTGCGGGGACAGGCGCTCGCGCTGCAGCTGGGCGCGCTCCTCGCTCATCTCCCGGGCGTAGCCGCCGGCCCCGTCCAGGGTGGGCAGATCCAGGTCGATCGGGGTGGCGCCCAGGGAGGCGATCTCCTCCGCCGCCGCGGCCCGGACGTCGTACCCCTTGACCACAGCACCCAGGCGGCGGCAGGTGGCGATGGCCTGCAGACCGGCCACGCCGGCGCCGAGCACCACGACCTGCGCGGGCCTGACCGTGCCGGCCGCGGTCATGCTCAGCGGGAAGAACTCCCGCAGTCGCCCGGCCGCGACGATGGCACAGCGGTAGCCCGACACCAGGGACTGCGAGCTGAGCGCGTCCATCGACTGCGCCCGGGAGATGCGTGGCACCTGCTCCATGGCGAAGGTGGTGACACCGGCGGCCTGCCGTGCGGCGACGTCGTCGGGCCGCTGACCGGCGAACAGGAAGGACACGGTGGCCGCCCGCGGTGCGCAGAAGCGGAGCGCCTCCGGTCCGAGCGGCTGGACGCTCAGCACCAGCCCGGCGCCGTGCAGGGCGTTCTCGCTGACCGTGGCCCCGGCGGCGACGTACGCCTGGTCGTCGATCAGCGCTCCCCGCCCGGCTCCGGGCTCGACCGCCACCTCGTAGCCGGCACCGGTCAGTCGACCGACCAGCTCCGGCACCAGGGCGACCCTGGTCTCACCCGGCTCGGTCTCCCGAGCGACCGCTATCCGCACGTCCCGAACTTAGTGCACGGGTCTGACCCCGGCCCGCTGCCGACACCCTGGTCGGGTCACCGGACGACTTCTCCACCGATCTGTGGATAACCCCGACCGGGTGCTTGCCCCGCGATCCGACGGGCTGCCAGGGTCCGGGCCATGCGCATGCGTCCACGGTCCGCCGTCACCCCGGACCGACGGGGTCGGGCAACCGCTCGAGCCCTGTCGGTGGCCGTCCTGGCTCTCCTGTGCCTGGCCCCGGCCTGCAGCCAGGTGCCCGGTCCGGACCCCGTCCCGACCTCCAGCACCACCCCGGTGCCCGCTGGTCCGCCGCCCACCGAGTTCGCCCCGTTGGACGCGGCGGCCACCAGCGGCCTGGACACCGGGGCCAACGACTTCGCGTCGGGATTCGCCGCCGCCGGCGACACGGTGGTCTCGGCGGGCACGGTGTACGGCAACCGGCTGGCGCCGTCCTTCCGCTACTCCACCGACGCCGGTGCCTCCTGGCAGCTGGGGCGGCTGAGCGAGACCTCGGCAGCGGCCACCCCACCCGATCAGGGCGACCAGAGCGGTCGGGCCGCGGTCACCACCGTCGGCGGCGCGACCCGGTGGCTGGTGGTCGGCAGCAGCTGGCGGCAGACCCTCACCTGGACCAGCACCGACGGACGGGTCTGGGACCGGCACGCGCCGCCGGCCGACCAGATCGCGTCCGAGGCCACCGTGTCCGCCCTCGCGGCCACACCGGAGGGCTTCGTCCTGGTCGGCACGGACGCCCAGGGCGCGCCGGCGGCGTGGACCAGCCCCGACGGGGCCTCGTGGCAGCAGCACCGGATGCGCGGGTCCGGCGACCCTGCCTCGGTCGCGGTGCGCGGCAGCACCGTCGTCGCGGTCGGCTCGGCCGACGACGCGTACGCGTCGTGGTCGTCCGGCGACGGCGGTCGGACCTGGAGCAGGGGCGGGGCCGTCCCGAAGCCCGAGGACGACGGCGACTTCAGTCGGAGCCTGACCGGCGTCACGGTCTCGGCGCGGGGTTTCACCGCGCTCGGCTCCTACTGGGCCGACGACTGGCGCCCGGTGGCGTACGAGTCCCGGAACGGCCGGACCTGGCGGCTCACCGCATCCGGCGACGACCTCAGCAGGGGGTCGAGCTCCGATGGTGAGCTCGTCGCCGCCGGCGACGGCGAGACGCTGGCGGTCGTGCAGCAGAAGGAGCCCGGCTACCGGCCGCATCTGTGGACGGCGCGGGACGGTGCCTGGCGGGAGGCACGGACGCCACTGGACAGCCGCGGGCAGATCGAGCGAGGCGACTGGTCGATCGGCGGGGCGGCCCGCAGCGGCGACGCCTGGATCGTGTCGGCGCTGCTCTCGCGCAACGGTCAGATCGTGGCCGAGTTCTGGCGCTCGACGGACGGGGGCCGTACGTTCGCTGCCGTCGAGCGCCCCGACGCCGACCTGAACGAGCCGGTGGCCTATCCCGCGGCGTTGGTGCGGGCGGGGGAGGAGACGCTCGTGCTCGGTGATTCGCGCCGGCGGGCGGTGCTCTGGTCCCGGAAGGCAGCCGCGCCCTTCGGGCCGGCGCAGCAGATCTAGGCCGACGCGGCCTACCGCGTGGCCGGCGGGGCCGCTCACGGAGCGGAGGTGGTGGCGTACGGGGCCCACTCGGCGGGCGGCGTGGACTATGCGGTGGTCTGGCGCCGCCAGGGTGACCGGTGGGAGACGACCGACCGGGGGACCTTCTCGGACCCGCGGAGCAGGTACGCCTCCAGCTCGATCAACCAGGTCGCCTGGCTCCGCGACCGCTGGGTCCTGGTCGGGCAGATCAGCGACAACGGTGACCTGAACGACTCGGCCCTGATGGCGACCTCGACCGATGGTCTGTCCTGGCGGAAGGGCCGGGGCGCGCGGACCTTCGCGAAGGCGGACGGTCAGGGCTACGACGTGACCGACCTGCAGGGCGATGGCGAGCGGCGTCGGGCCGCGTACGGCGTCACCCAGGTCGGCGGCCGGTTGCTCGCCGTCGGTGACTCGGCCGAGGGTGCCGCCTCCGACGGCAAGGGCGCGGCGGCGACCGTCTGGACCTCTGCCGACGCCACGACGTGGACGATGCGGCGGCTGCCGCGGCGCGGGTTGTGGGCGTCGTCGATGCGCGAGGTGGTCGTGCGCGGATCGACGGTGGTGGCGATCGGGACCGGTACGACCCGGGAGGGTGGGGCGGAGCAGCTGGTGGTCTGGCGGTCGACCGACGGAGGCCGGAGCTGGCAGCAGAAGAGGCTGGAACCGAATCTGGGCACCGGGAGCGGCGAGTACCAGATCGTGGCACTCAGGAGCGGTTTCGCGGTGCTGGCGGACGCGGTCGACGGCACCAGCTTCCCGGTCCTGATGCTGTCCGGCGACGGCGTCACCTGGCAGGAGCGGCCGCTGGCCTCGCTCGCCCGGACGCCCGGCGAGGGCGTCGTGATCGCCGGAGCGGCGGCCGACGGGGATGACCTCTGGCTGCTGACCCGGACCGTCAACCTGCTCGGCGCGGGGAGCCGGTTGGTGAGCGAACCGACGCGATGACGGTACGGTGGCCGGCTGGACCTACGGCACGGACAGGACGATGAGATGGCGAAGCACAAGAAGCGGGTCAAGAAGCTGACCTCGGTCAACAAGGCTCTGACGAAGCAGGTCTCGGCGCTCCACGACGAGCTCGCGGCGACGGACGCCGACCTCACGACCACCCGGGCCGAGCTGGCCAGGGCGAAGGCCAAGGTCGCCAAGTGGAAGGCCCGCGCCGCCGCCGCGCCCACGCTCGACCCCGCCGACCAGGCGTCCGGCACCCAGACGCCCGGGGCCCAGGAGTCTGCCGCTCCTCAGGTCGCCGAGCCGGAGGTCGTGGAGACCGAGGCCGCCGCCCCCGAGCCGGTGGCGGAGTCAGCACCGGCGGCGGAGACCGAGCAGCCCGTCGCTCCCGGCGCGGACGAGCCCGGTCCGGCGTGGACCGTCACCCGGTTGCGGGACGAGGCCCGGCGCCGTGGACTCACCGGGCACTCCCGCAGCACCAAGGACCAGCTGCTCGCCGCGCTCGCCGGCTGAGGCTCCGGTCTGCCAGCCTCGACAGCGACAGCGGGCCGGGAGAGGGCTGACTGAACCGGCCCGCCGTGATCCTCAGGCCGGGCGGACCCGCACCGGGACGGTGTGCAGCCCGCTGGCAGCGCTGGGGAACGGGGGCACGTCCTTGTCGGTCTGCACCCGCCCGTCGGCGTCGGTGGCTCGGACCCGGAGCTTGTAGTCGCCCGCTTCAGCCTTCCACTCGTAGACCCACTGCCGCCACGTGTCCGGACCGACCGTCTGCGCCAGCTCGGTGTCCTGCCAGGGTCCGTCGTCGACCTGCACCTCGACCTTGGAGATGCCGGTGGTCTGTGCCCAGGCGACGCCGGCCACGATCACGGTGCCCGGCTCGACCACCGAGCGGGTAGGGATGTCGATCCGGGACGCGATCTTGATCGGTCCGCGCTCCGCCCACCCCTTCTGCGCCCAGTAGCCGGTGTCGTCGTCGAACGTCGTCACCCTCAGCTCGGTCACCCACTTGGTGGCCGACACGTCCCCGTACAGCCCGGGGACGACCATCCGGACCGGGAAACCGTGCTCGGGGGCGAGCGGTTCGCCGTTCATGCCGACCGCGAGCAGCGCGGACACGTCGGGATCGGTCAGGGTGCTCAGCGGGGTGGCGGCCGACCAGCCGTCCTGACTGACCGACAGCACCATGTCCGCTCCCTCCCGGGGCCCCGCCTCGGCCAGCACCTGGTGCACCGGCAGACCCAGCCAGACGGCGTTGCCGGCCAGGTCGCCGCCGACCTGGTTGGACATGCAGGTCAACGTCGTCAGGTGCTCGGTGAGCGGCCGGGCGAGCAGGTCGGCGTAGGTGAGGGTGACCGGCGTGGTGACCAGCCCGGTCACCTTCAGCACCCAGGTCTCCGGGTCGATGACGGGCAGCTGCAGAGCGGTGTCGATGCGGTAGAAGGACGCGGTGGGGGTGATGTACTGCGTCAGCCCGGCCACGTCGAGGTCGGTCCCGACCGGCACCTCCGGCGCCGGGTTCGCGGCCGGCGGCAGCACGATCTTGGTCCGGACCTCGGCCACCTTGTTCGACGCCTGGACCAGCATCCGCCCGACGCCGGCCACCACCACGCCACCCAGGGTGACCAGGCCGGCGGTCTTCAGGAAGCTGCGCCGCTCGGCGGCGATCGGCTCGAGCGCTCCTGGCGGGCGACGCAGCTCGGCGATCAGCAGCCGCAGCGTGAGGTAGCCCGCGAACAGCCCGATCGCCGCGGGCAGGTAGCCCAGAGCCCCGGGGCCGACCTGGGTGCTGACCGCCAGCAGCGTGACCGCGCCGGCCGGCAGGTAGACGGCCAGACTGAGCTGCTTGCGCTTGAGCTCGAGCTGACCGGAGACCACAGCCAGCACCAGGGCCACCACCACCACAGCAGCCAGCAGGGCGATCCGTGCGCCGGAGCCGAAGGCCCCGCTCGCCTCGCTGCTCCAGGCGCCGGGCAGGACGGCGATGACGACCTCGGCCAGGTCGGAGACCGGGGAGCCGTCGCGGGCGATCAGCCCCGCGCCGAGCTCGGCCACGGCCAGGCCGACCACTCCGGCGACCCCGCCGGCGATCCTCCCCAGCCGGATCGAGCTCCCCTGTTGCACCCGACAATCTTGCTGGCTGGGGGCAAGGGACACAAAGCGGCTGGGCCGTACGGGATGATTCGGGGCGTGGCGGTCGAGAGGGAGGTCGACGCGGGCTCGGTGGGCCCGGCGGTCGACGCGCAGATGGTGGAGGCGGCCGCGGCTGCGCTGACCGGTGTGGTCACCCGGACCGCCCTCGAGGCGAGTCCCCGGCTGTCGGAGCGGTTCGGTCTGGAGGTGCTGGTCAAGCGCGAGGACCTCCAGGTGGTGCGCTCCTACAAGGTCCGCGGCGCCTACACCGTGATCGACCGGCTGGACCCGCGGTCACGGGCCAGGGGTGTGGTGTGTGCCAGCGCCGGCAACCACGGTCAGGGGCTGGCGTACGCGTGCGCGGCCCTCGGCGTGCGCGGGCGCGTCTTCCTGCCCCGCAACACCCCGCGCCAGAAGCGGGACCGGATCGCCGCCATCGGTGGGGCAGCGGTCGAGGTCATCGTGGTCGGTGACACCTACGACGACGCCAACGCCGCCGCCCTGGCCGACGCCGAGCGCACCGGGGCCACCGTGGTCCCGGCCTTCGACGACCCGTACACGATCGCGGGTCAGGGCACGGTGGCCATCGAGATCGTCGAGCAGCTCGGCCGGGTGCCCGACGTCCTCGTCCTCCCGGTGGGCGGCGGCGGTCTGATCGCCGGCTGTGCGGCGTGGCTGCGGGAACGGCACCCCGACGTCCGGATCGTCGGGGTCGAGCCGTCCGGTGCCGCCGACGTGGCCGCCGGACTCGCCGCCGGCCGCCCGGTCGACCTGCCCGAGCTGGACACCTTCGTCGACGGTGCCGCCGTGCGCCGGGCCGGTGCGGTCACGCTGCCGGTGATCGCCGCCGCCGAGCTCGAGATGATCACCGCGCCCGAGGGCCAGGTGTGCGTGGAGATGCTCGACTTCTACGCCAGCGACGGCATCGTGCTGGAACCGGCCGGGGCCCTGTCCACCGCCGGGCTGGACGAGCTGGTGCGCCGAGGGCAGATCGCACCCGGGTCGACCGTCGTCTGCGTCCTGTCCGGGGGCAACAACGACGTCAGCCGGTACGCCGAGGTGGTCGAGCGAGCACTGGTCCACGAAGGCCGCAAGCACTACTTCCTGGTCGAGTTCCCGCAGGAGCCGGGCGCCCTGCGCCGCTTCCTGGACGAGGTGCTGGGGCCCGAGGACGACATCACCCTGTTCGAGTACGTCAAGCGGAGCAACCGGGAGACCGGGCCGGCCATCGTCGGGGTCGAGCTGGCCCGGGCCGCCGACCTGGCCGGGCTGCTCGAGCGGATGACCGCGGCCCCGGCCAAGTGCGAGCAGATCGCCGCCGACAGCCCGATGTTCCGCTTCCTGCTCTAGGACGTCACCGGCGTCGGGCCACGGTGCCCGTCACTCCGTGCGCTGGAGCTCCGGGATCTGCAGCATCTCGATGGTCATCGACGTCGCCTTGCTGCCGCCACCGGCGAAGGTCACCGCCGACACCGGGTCGCCGTTTCCGCCGGGAGGCATCCAGCTGAAGGTGTCGCCGTCGTAGGGCGTCAGCGGGGCCTGCAGCTTCTTCGGCCCGATGGTCACCACGAGGCCGTTGCCCGACCGGGTCACCGTCACGTCGCCGACGTAGCCGTTGCGGTAGGTCCCCACGTACGCCTCCAGCGACCGTGGCTTCTTCGCGTCGGCGGGTGCGGGCTCGGCGACGACGCTGCGGTTGACGAACAGGCCCGCGAAGATCGTGCCGAAGTAGTCCAGCCAGTCCCGCTCGACGGCGCCGGTGCGGACGAGGTCGGAGAAGCCGGTGGTGATGGCCTCGGCGGCCCCGACCGGTGACCCGTTGGTCAGCACGACGATGCCGACGTCGGCGGCCGGCAGCAGGGCGTACGCGGTGCCGGCGCCCACGTAGAAGGCGCC
>JBMDXL010000091.1:0-3607 GCA_048594465.1 Microlunatus sp.
CGCGGCGGTGGCGACCGCGAGCCGGGCGGTGGCCCTGCGCGGTCGCCGGGTGGCGGTGCGTTCGGTGATGGTGGGCTCCCTGGTGGTGGCGTGGACACGACGGGTGGGTTCGTCCGCAGCGGGCCGTGCGTCGTCGATCCCGGCGCCGCCGAGTCTACGGAGCGCGGTCGCCGCGACGTGGGACGTCGGACGGAGCAGACCGCCCGGCGCGCCCGGCCCGGCGGGCCCCGGACCGGACCACACAGGGCTGGAAGAGCCGAGGGTCGAACGAGCGCAGGGCCGAACGACCGCAGGGCCCGGACTCGGTCCGGGCCCTGCGTCGTACTGGGGTGAGTGACGGGACTCGAACCCGCGGCCACCTGGACCACAACCAGGTGCTCTACCAACTGAGCTACACCCACCATGCTCGTACGCCTCGCGGCGCCGACGGCAGCGTGAAGCATAGCGGTCGGGGCCGCCGCCCCGAAATCAGTTCACGACGGTGGCGGACTCGATGCCCTTCTCCTCCTCGGCGGGATCCTGGTCGGACGCCGCCGGTGGGGTCAGCACACCCTGGTGGCGGGCGGCGATCTCCTTGCAGGTCGCGGTGTCGGGACCGGGACGGGGGACGAACAGGGCGTCGCGGTAGTAGCGCAGCTACTCGATCGACTCGCGGATGTCGGCCAGCGCCCGGTGGTTGCCGCTCTTGGCCGGGGTGTGGAAGTAGATCCGCGGGTACCACCGGCGGGCGAGCTCCTTGATCGAGGACACGTCCACGTTGCGGTAGTGCACGTGTCCCTCGAGCGCGGGCATGTCGCGGGCCAGGAAGGCGCGGTCGGTGCCGATCGTGTTGCCGGCCAGCGGTGCCTTGCGGGGCTCGGGCACGTGTTGCCGGACGTAGGCCAGCACCTGCTCCTCGGCGTCGGCCATGGTGGTGCCACCGGCCAGCTTCTCCAGCAGACCCGAGGAGGTGTGCATCGTGCGGACGAAGTCGTTCATCTGGGCGAGGGCCTCGTCCGACGGCTTGATCACCACGTCGACGCCGTCACCCAGCACGTTGAGCTCGGCGTCGGTGACGAGCACGGCGACTTCGACGAGGGCGTCGGCGATCAGATCCAGGCCGGTCATCTCGCAGTCGATCCACACCAGTTCGTCGCTCACTCGCGCAACCTTACGGGTATGAACCGCGCCAGCCAGCCGGATCCGAGCCACGTCACCACCCCCATCACCATGGTGGCCAGACCGAGCGTGGCGATCGCGGTGATGCCCCCGATGGCCAGCGGGCCGAGGGCGTTGCCGAGGTCCGCGCAGAGGCGCCAGCCGCCCAGGAACTGGGCCCGCCCCTCGGCCGGGGCGGCGTCCGCGCCGAGGGTCAGCACGACGCCGGAGGAGATGCCGTTGCCCAGCCCCATCAGGCAGGCGACCAGCCCCACGGTCAGGGCGGTGTGGGTCAGCGGCAGCAGGACGAAGCCGACGCCGAGGGTGATCATCGCGGGAACGGCCACGGCGGCGCGTCCGTAGCGGTCCATGATCAGACCGCCCGGGAAGAAGAGCAGCATGTCGACCCCGGCGGAGATGCCGAAGATCACGCTGGTGGTGGCGGCGTCGATGCCCTGGGCCTCGGCCCACAGCGGCACGATCGCCTGTCGGGTGGCCCGCGCCGCCGACAGCACCAGCACCCCGGTACCGAGGGTGAGCAGCACCCGGCGGTGCTGCGCCAGCACGGAGAAGACGGTGATCGTGCGCGCCGGGTCCGCGCCGGTAGGCGGACGCTCGGGCGGGACCTTGAGATCGGGAAGCAACGCGGCCAGGCCCGCGGCGGCGAGACTCATCACGGCGGCGAAGGCGTACGCGCTGGCGATGTCGATCCGCAGCACGATGACGGCCCCGACGAACGGACCGACGAAGCTGCCGATCCGGAAGATGCCGCCCAGGGTGGACATGGCCCGGGCCCGGATGCGGATCGGCACCACAGCCGTCAGGTAGGCCTGCCGGGCGAGGCTGAACACGGCGTTGGCGAGACCGGCGACGAAGACGGCCGCCGAGAGGGTGAGCACGCTCGGAGCCAGGTACGCCCCGACCAGGGCGACCACGTCGACCAGGCAGGCGATGATCAGGGCGCGACGTTCCCCGATCCGCGCCGCCAGCGCCCCGGCCGGCAGGTCCCCGACCAGCTGGCCGATCCCCAGCATGGCCACCACCAGCGCCGCGATCCCCACACTGGCCCCGAGATCACGGGCCGACAGCGCCACCAGCGGCAGGATCGCCCCCGCCCCGATCGAGACGAGCAGCGTCGGCCCGTAGACCGGCACCGCCACCTGCCGCCAGCTGAAGGAGTCTGTGGGGTCCGGGTGCATAGCCCGACCATCCTGTCACGCTCGTACGGCCCCTCGATCGCAAGCGCGCCCGCCGACAAGGAGGTCGCGGCACGCGTGACGGCCGAAGACCGTGCCCCTACCTCCTTCTCGAAGAAGTGTGGGCGACCGAGAGCGGAGCGCCCGTCCCCGAGCGAGCGCCGGCGAGCGAGCTCCCGGCGAGCGGCCGAGAGCGGAGCGCCCGTCCCCGAGAGAGCGCAGCGAACGAGCCCGTCGCGAGCGGCCGAGAGCGGAGCGCCCGTCGCTGTCTGGACCGACGAAGGAGCAGACACGCTTTTCGTCAGCGAGTGAGGAAGGAAGACAGGGACAGTCAGGCGCGTAGTGAACAGCGAGTGACGACAGCCAGCGCCCCCGGCAGGAATCGAACCTGCGACCAAGAGATTAGAAGGCTCCTGCTCTATCCGCTGAGCTACAGGGGCTGGGATCGGCATCCTAGTTCCACACGCGTGCCGATAGCCTCCCGCTATGAGCGTCGCGCCGGCTGTCGTACGCAACCAGCTGACCACCTCCGGCGGTCTCACCCTCGGCTACCGGGAGTGGGGTCGGGCGGACGGTCCGGTGGCCGTGCTGCTGCACGGCCTCGGCTCCGACGCCGACGACTGGGCCCTGACCGCCCCGGGGCTGACCCGCTTCCGGGTGATCGCGCTGGACGCCCGCGGGCACGGGCGCAGCGACTGGGCGACGTCGTACGAGCTGACCGACCTGCGTGACGACGTGGTGGAGGCGATGGACGCGCTCGGCGTGCTCGCCGCGGCGGTGATCGGGCACTCGATGGGCGGGGTGGTGGCCTACCTGCTGGCCGCCACCCGACCCGACCGGGTCCGTGCCCTGGTGCTGGAGGACGCACCGCCGCCGGTCCCCGCCGACCCGCCCCGGCCGATCCCGATCGGACCCGAACCGGGGGAGACCTGCGACTGGCGGGCGGTGGCGGCCCTGCGGAGCTGGCGCAACGACCCCGACCCGTCGTGGTGGGACTTCGCCGGCGACATCCCGGCGCGGACGCTGGTGGTCGGCGGGTCCCGCTCGTACCTGCCGCAGGACCGTCTGGCCGAGCTGGCCCGACGCATCCCCCGCGGTCGCTTCGTCTCCCTCGACACCACCCACACGGTGCACGGCGACCGGCCCGGCGAGTTCCTGGCCGTCGTCACCCCCTTCCTGGACGACGCCATCCGCTGACCTCGGACCCGCGCTCCGCTCGGGTCGGGCCGCTCCCCGCCGCAGGTACGCTGGCCCGCATGTCGGCGACCAGGCGG
>JBMDXL010000910.1:0-4664 GCA_048594465.1 Microlunatus sp.
CTGACCAGCCGGTCGCCGTCGAGGGTCAGCTCCCGCGGGAAGGTGAGGGTGCCGGCCCAGCCGGCCCCGGCGACCTGGTCCGCCGTCCGCTGACCGCCCTCCCAGGCCCAGCCCCAGAGCAGGACCCGGCCTTCCTCGACCAGCGCCTGCGGGGCGTAGAACGTCGGGCCGACGTCGACGGTGCCACCCGAGGCGGCGACGAACCGGAGTCCGTCTCCGACGGCGACCAGATCGCCGACCAGGTAGCGCACCCCGGCGAGGTCGTGGGTGCCGTCGACGTGACGCCACTGGGAGATCAGCAGCACCCAGCGGCCACCGAGCTCGAACAGGTTGGGGCACTCCCAGATGTTGGCCGGGACCACCGACGCGGCCACCGGGTCGGCGACCGTCAGCAACGGTCCCAGGGCCTCCCAGTGGTCGAGGTCGTCGCAGCGGTAGAGCAGCAGCTGGGGGTCCCCCTGGGGGTGACCGGCGCCCTGCACGGCGTAGCGGTGCCCGCCGAAGCCGAAGACGTACGGGTCGCGCACCTCGGCGATGGCCGGGTCGCCGGGGGTCCCGACCTTGATCACCGGGTCCTGAGCCCACGTCCGCAACGTGCGGTCGCTCCGGGCCACCGCGACCCCGGCGTTCCAGGCGTGGTCGGGGACGGCGGTGTAGACCGCGGTCGGCACCCCGTCGTCGTCCACGACGCAGCCCGACCAGCATCCGCCCTCGTTGCCCGACCCGGTGGTCGGGGCCAGGGCGATCGGCTCGTCGGTCCAGCGCAGCAGGTCCGGGGAGCTGGCGTGCCCCCAGTGGACGTTGCCGTGCGTGGGCCCGTCCGGGTTGTGCTGGTAGAAGACGTGATAGCGCCCGTCGACGTGGCAGACCCCGTTCGGGTCGTTGAGCCAACCGCTGGGCGGCAGGATGTGCAGGCGAGGTCGGACCGGGTCCACGGCGTCATCGTAGGGGTGCCGGACGGTGGCGGACAGCGCGCTCACTTGCTCACGCCCGCGGTCAGACCCTCGCGCAGCGGACGCTGCCCCAGGACGAACACCAGCAGGGCAGGGATCATGGAGATGACCACCCCGGCGAGCACCGTGGCCACGCTGCCGGAGCCGAGGTTGCCCTGCAGGCTGACCAGTCCGAGCGGCAGGGTGAAGTTCTGCTCGCTGATGGTCATGATCAGCGGTCGGAAGAACTCGTTCCAGTGGAAGTTGAAGGCGAGGATCCCGACGATCGCGAGCCCGGGCAGGGCCAGCGGGGCGTAGACCGACCAGAAGGTGCGGAACGGTCCGGCGCCGTCGATCTGGGCCGCCTCGGCCAGCTCGGCGGGCAGTCCGAGGAAGTACTGCCGCATCAAGAAGGTGCCGAAGGCGGTGGGGATGGCGGGCAGGATCAGGGCCAGCAGGGTGTCGGCCAGCCCCATCCCGCGGATCAGCATGAAGACGGGCACGATCGTCACCTGCATCGGCACCATCATGGTGGCCAGCACCACCCCGAACAGCAGGTTCGAGCCCCGGAACTCCAGCCGGGCGAAGACGTAGCCGGCCAGGGCGGCGGTGAGCATCTGACCGAAGGCGCACGCGGCGGTGACCAGGACGCTGTTCCAGATCAGCAGCACCATGTCGACCTGGTCGAAGACGTCCACTAAGGCGCTCAGGCCGAAGTCGCGTTCGGATGAGCCGGCGATCTGCGGCGTGAGGGCTGTCCACACGGTCCAGATCACCGGACCGAGGGTGAGGAAGGCGGCGACCAGCAGGACGACGACCTTGCCGATCGTGCCCGGCCGGAGGGCGCGTCGGAGCTGGCGGGCCGGGGTGGGCGGCGCGGCGGCGGGTGCGGTCGGCGCGGCCGGGGCGGTGATGACACTCATGGACGGAGCCTCTCGGGAGGGCGGGGCGGGGCCGGTGGGCGGGTGATCACGGCCCGGCTCACTGGTAGAAGACGAAGCGGCGGCTGAGCCGGAACTGCAGGAAGGTGACGGCCATGATGATCAGGGTCAGCACGATGCCGATGGCCGAGGCGCGGCCGAACTGCAGCTGCTGGAAGGCCGACTCGTAGATCACCATTACCGCGGTGCGGGTGGAGTCGCCGGGTCCGCCCCGGGTGAGGACGTACGGCTGGTCGAAGATCTGCAGGGCGCTGATGATCGCCATCACCGAGGCGACCAGCAGGGTGGGGCTGACCAGCGGGACGGTGATGTTGCGGAACTGCTTCCAGCCGGTCACCCCGTCGATCGAGGACGCCTCGTAGACGTCGCGGGGGATCGCCGCCAGACCACCGACGAAGAGCAGGAAGCTGAAGCCGAAGTTCTGCCAGACGTAGACCAGGATCACCACGATGGCCGCCCCCGGCCCGGACGTCAGCCACGGCACCGGTCCGAGCTGGACCAGGGCCAGGGCCCGGTTGACCAGACCGAAGTCCTCGTTGAACAGGTAGGCCATGATCAGCGAGACCGAGGCGGCGGAGAGGATGAGCGGGAAGAACAGGGCGCTGCGGAAGAAGCTGCGCATCCAGCCCGGCATCTTGGACTGCACCAGGACGGCCAGTCCGAGGGCGACCGCGAGCTGCAGGGTGACCGCCACGACGACGAAGCCGAAGGTGTTGACGAAGGCCCGGCGTACGGTCGGGTCGGCGACCAGTCCGGTGAAGTTGTCCACCCCGGCGAACCGCGGGGCGGTGATCACGTCCCAGTCGAAGAAGGCCAGCACCACCGAGGCGACGATCGGCACCAGCGTGAACAGCGCGATCCCGCCCAGGGTGGGCAGCAGGAAGAGGACGATCAGGATCTTCTCGGCCCGCCGGCTGCGGCCGCCGGCCGGGTGCGGGACCTGGACCGGCTGGTCCGGGAGGGGCTCGACCTCGGCCAGTCCGGCGGCTCCGGGGTACGCGGTGCTCATCAGCTTCTCCTCAGGGCGATCTCGAGGTCGCGCTGCAGGGTGTTCAGCGCGGTGGTCAGGTTGTCCCGCGGACCGGTCAGAGCCGGCGTGACGTTCTTGATCAGAGCCGTCTCGACGGCTGCCTGCTGCGGTGGTGCCGGGATCGGTCCGGTGGTCGGGAACCGGTCGAGGGTGTCGTAGAACACCTGCCAGTGCTTCGGTCCCAGACCGGAGTAGAACGCCTCGTTCACCATGGACCGCCGGGTCGGGGTGGTGTTCGGCGCCGGCATGGCGATCTCCATCGCCTCCTTGGTCGCACAGAACTTGATCCACTCCCAGGCGGCGTCCTTGCGCTGCGAGGTCCGCATCATGGCGTAGCCGGCTGCCCCGAACTGGTGTCGCTGCCCCTTCCACTGCGGGAAGAACGAGACGTCGAAGTCGCTCTCGCCCATGCCTCCGGCGTTCAGGCCGTCGACCCAGAAGCCGCCGGCCGGGGTCATCCCCACCACCCCCTCGGCGAACCGGCCGACCAGCTCGTTGCCGCCGCCCTGGGCCGGCACCGAAGACAGACCCCCGCCGATCAGCTGGCGAAGGAACTCGAAGCTCTCGGTCACCCGCGCGGTGTTGGCGGCCGCCTCGGTCCACTGGTAGCCGCCGCCGCGGCCGGCCGCGGTCGGGTCGTCGGCGTAGAACCGGGACCACATCCACCCACCGCCGGTCGCCTTGGTCTCGGTCAGGAAGCTGGTGTCGTTGATGTAGAGCCACGGCACCACGCCACCCCACAGGCGGTTGGTCCAGAAGAAGGGCAGGAAGCTGTCCGCGTTCCCCTTCCGCATCGCCCGGGCCACGTCGAGGAAGTCCTCGTGGGTCCAGTCGTCGGCGGGGCGCCCGATCCCGGCCTTCTCCAGCGCACCGGTGTTGTAGTAGACGTTCGCCGCGTTGAAGTCCATCGGCAGCTGGAACAGGCTGCCCTGGTACATGAACGCCTCGACCAGCGACGGGTGCACGTCGGCGAAGAAGTTCTCCAGGTCGGCGGCGTCCCGGCGGACGTAGTCGTCGAGGGGCTCGGCCAGCCGCTCGGCGAAGAGCTGGGCGCCCTCGGTGGCCACGACGCAGACGTCCGGCGGGGTGCCGGCCGCCACCATGGTCAGGATCTTGGCGAAGAAGTTGCTCCAGTCCTGGCCCTGGACGGCGACGATCCGCACCGGGATGTCGGGGTGCACCTCGTTGAACGCTCGCACCAGACCGGTCCGGGCCTCGGCGTCCTGGGCGGTGCCCAGGATGGCGCCGGTGAGGGCGTCGGTCCCGCGGCCGGGGATGTCCCGGGCGGTCAGCCGTGGCCAGGACGCGGCGAAACCCAGCGCCCCGGCTCCGGCGAGGCCCAGCAGTGCGCGACGACTGAGGTCGGCCATGATCCTCCTTGGTGGTGACTAACTCGTGTTAGGTAGTCTGCATCCGGCGCCTAACACGTGTCAAGTCCCCGGGCTGATCTCGTCGGTCGGCGGGGCGGCGGAGGCTCGGTAGGCTTCGCGCGTGCCTGCGTCCGACCCGTTCCCGTCCACCGATCCCGCTCGTCGTCTGCGCGTCCTCGTGATCGGCTCCGGCGGTCGCGAGCACGCCCTGGCGCTGGCCCTGGCCGGCGATCCCGGGGTGGTCGAGGTGCACTCCGCCCCCGGCAACCCGGGCACCGCCGCGGTCGGCCCCACCCACGCCGTCGTGGCCGACGACCCGGCGGCCGTCGCCGCCCTGGCCACCGGGCTCGGGGTCGATCTGGTCGTGGTGGGTCCGGAGGCGCCGTTGGTG
>JBMDXL010000911.1:0-1907 GCA_048594465.1 Microlunatus sp.
TCGGAGCGCAGCGCAGGGTCGACGTCCTTGCGCAACCGGATCGTGCTGCCGGGGATCGGCTCGTCGTAGCGGTCGCCGTACTTGTCGAGGAACCGCTTGCCCAGGAACCGGTCGGCGATGACGACGTCGGGGTTGATCGCGGCGAGGTCGTCGACGCTCATCCGGTTGTCGGTGATCCGGCGCGTGGCCAGCCCGAACACGTCGATCACCTCCCAGCCGGTGGCCTCGTACGGGACCACGCCGGCGTCGTGCACGACCACGGTGGCGCCGGGGTGCCAGTGCCGGGCCAACACCTTGCCGACCGCGACGTGGGTGTCCTGCAGCCGGGCGCGGTACATCGACATCCACAGCAGGTCGGGCAGCGGCAGCAGCGACACCGAGACCGTCAGCACCGCCGCGGCGGCCAGCGAGGCGATGGTGCGGCGGCCGACCAGCCCGAGCACGACCAGCACCAGGCCCAGCATGGCCAGGGCCAGCGGGGCGCCAGACATCCGGTCACCCTGCATCACCGCCACCACCACGGCGAGCATGCTGAGCGCGACGGCCGCCGGGAGCCGCCGCTCCCCCGACAGCGGCATGGCCAGGCAGACCAGCAGCACCGGGACGACCAGCTGGAACGCGAAGCGGTTGGCGTAGTCCATCTGCAGGCTGGAGTTCGCGTACACGACGAACTGGATGCCCACCGCGAGGACGGCCAGCAGCACCGGCGTCCAGCGGGCCCGGTCGACCACGTCGGCGGGCCGGGTGTAGAGCCCGATCAGCGAGGACACTCGGCTGCGCAGCGCGAGCGGCTCGCCTCGTCCCACGGTGAGCAGCCAGACCACCGCGGGGGTGATGATCACGATGGCCAGGAACAGCAGCCCACCGGTGATCAGCCCCGACCGCTCGGCGTGGCCCGCGGTCTTGGCGTAGAACGTGTTCGGCAGCAGCCGCCCGAAGTAGTCGGTGCGGAACCACCAGTAGACGCCGAGCACGGCGAGCACCAGACCGGTCTGCAGCCACTGCACCCACCCACGGCGCAGCAGCAGCGCCCAGACCAGCAGCACCGCGAGGTAGCCCAGACCCTCGGGCCGGGTCAGCGCCAACAGCAGCAGGCCGGCCGTGCCGCCCCACCCCAGCGTGCCCGTCCGGTGCAGCTTCGAGACCACGACGGTCAGCACCATGATCCACAGCCCGGTCTCCAGCCCCGACCACCAGTGGATGTGCATCACCGGGTTGGCCGCGACGAGCGCGATCAGGACCAACCGTTGCGCGGGCGGGACCGGGCGGCGCCACAGCCAGGCCAGGAAGCCGATCCCGAGCACGGCCATGAAGCCCTTGAAGAACGCCTCGACCGGGATTCCCAGCGCGGCGGGAAGGATGGCCAGGAACGCGAAGCTGGGGTTGGTGTAGGCCTCGACCAGGTCGATCGTGGACGGGTTGTAGTTCCAGATGCCGTGGTGGATCAGGTTGTCGGCGTAGCGCCAGGTGATGAACGCGTCGTCGATGGTCAGCCCGCCGAAGAACCACAGGCAGCCGGCCGTGGCCACCGCGATCAGGGCCAGCACGACGGCGGTGGCCGTCCGCGAGGTCGTCGCGGGACGGGTGGTGCCCTCGGTCGGGGGGACCTCGGTGGCGACGGCGGTCATGCGGTTCTTCTCCACGAGCGGCTACGGGACGCTGCATCCTAAGCGCTCGGACCGACGGATGCGTATCACCGCGAGCGCCGCTGTCAGAACCCGTCGGTGGCCGCGCTGCGGATCCGGTCCTCGAGATCCTCGACGGGCACCTGGCTGCCGGTGAACTGCTCCACCAGCGACCGCTGCCGGCCGCTGAGCGCGTGCTCGAGGTGGACCAGCCCGGTCGGGTTGTGCCGGACGGCCGGCGTGTGGTGCAGCGCGGCCAGGTTGACCAGGGCGGTGGTGAGA
>JBMDXL010000912.1:0-1762 GCA_048594465.1 Microlunatus sp.
CACCTCGGGGTTGGCGGCGATCGTCTCGGCGGCCACCACCGTGACCCGCTCGGCCTCGGCCCGGGTGGTCAGCCGGGCCTCCACGATGAGCACTGCGGCGGTCAGCACGCCGACCAGCAGGGCGGCGACCGCGACCACGACGAACACCCCGGAGGCGGCGCTGCGCCGTACCGTCGTCCGGACCCGTTCCACGTCACCCCTTCGTCCGCTGTGGCGCCACCCTACGGCGCGGGACGCCCCGCAACGGTCCGGCGGGTGTGACCAGTACGACCACAACCGGGTCGGGGCGTCGGTTCCGGTCCAGGGTTGCTCCACCGCCACCCGGCGGTGGCGGACGACGACGTTTCCACAGCGGAGGCAACGATGGCTCTCACATCCTCACCCCTCACCGACCAACGGCCCAGGCGCCGGTTCGCGCGGTGGGACAAGCACACCTGGCTCTACGTGTCGGTGATCGCCGCGGTGGTCCTCGGCGTCGTGGTCGGACTGGTCGCCCCCGGCGTCGGTGTCGCCCTCGAGCCGCTGGGCAAGGGTTTCGTGTCGTTGATCAAGATGATGATCGCGCCGATCATCTTCTGCACGATCGTGATCGGGATCGGCTCGATCGCCAAGGCGGCCACGGTCGGCAAGATCGGCGGACTGGCCCTGGGCTACTTCATGGTCATGACCACCTTCGCGCTGATCATCGGCCTGGTCGTGGGCAACGTGATCCACCCCGGCGAGGGCCTCAACATGGCCGGCGCCACCTACGACACCAGCAACACCGAGGCCAAGACCACCACCCAGTTCATCCTGGGCATCATCCCGACCACGCTGTTCTCCGCCTTCACCGGCGAGAGCGTGCTGCAGGTGCTGTTCGTGGCCCTGCTGGCCGGCTTCGCGCTGCAGGGCATGGGCAAGCGCGGCGAGCCGATCATGAACGGCATCAAGCACCTGCAGGCCCTGGTCTTCCGGATCCTCGGCATGGTGTGGTGGCTGGCCCCGATCGGCGCGTTCGGCGCGATCGCCGCCGTGGTCGGCAAGACCGGCATCTCCGCGGTGATCAGCCTGGGGGTGCTGATGCTCGCCTTCTACATCACCTGCGCGGTGTTCGTCTTCGTGGTGCTCGGCGGTCTGCTCTACGCGGTCACCCGGATCAACATCCTCAGCCTGATGCGCTACCTCGGCCGCGAGTACCTGCTGATCGTGGGCACCTCGTCGTCGGAGTCGGCGCTGCCGCGGCTGATCGCCAAGCTCGAGCACCTCGGCATCTCCAAGCCCGTGGTCGGGATCACCGTGCCCACCGGGTACTCGTTCAACCTGGACGGCACCGCGATCTACCTGACGATGGCCTCGCTGTTCATCGCCAGCGGGATGGGGCGCCCGATGTCGATCACCGAGCAGATCGGCCTGCTGGTCTTCATGGTCATCGCCTCCAAGGGTGCGGCCGGGGTCACCGGCGCCGGCCTGGCCACCCTGGCTGGCGGCCTGCAGGCCTACCGCCCCGACCTGGTCAACGGCGTCGGCGTGATCGTCGGGATCGACCGGTTCATGTCGGAGGGCCGTGCGGTCACCAACTTCACCGGCAACGCGGTGGCCACGCTGCTGATCGGCACCTGGACCAAGCAGGTCGACCACCAGCGGGTGCGTCAGGTGCTGGCCGGCGAGATCCCCTTCGACGAGAAGACCCTGGTCGACGACGGCCACGGCCCGTCCGGATCGGCGGAGACCGACTCCGCGACCACCGATGCCACGGCCACCGATGCCGCGACCACCGGGACTT
>JBMDXL010000913.1:0-4615 GCA_048594465.1 Microlunatus sp.
TGACCGGGTCGGTCGCGGTGCCCTTGGCCGAGGTGTTGCCGCCGGCGTAGTTGGTGTTGGCGGGGTCAGCGCCCAACCGGTTCGAGCGCTCGATCAGGTGGTCGACGACGTCCTCGGTCATGCTCACGCTCCCCAACCGGCCTGCTGCCCGCCCACCCGAACATCCTCGATCTTCTTCTGGTATCCCGAAGCCGCGTACGTCTTCATTGGATCAGCAGCAAGACCTCGCGACTCACGCCAGTCAGCAAGATCACCACGCACGTCCGTGTAGAACGCATCCATCACGATCGCGTTCGCCCCCAGCACGTCCCCCGCCTCCTGTGCCGACGTCAGAGCCGCCGCGTCCACCAGCAGAGCCCGGGCCGTCATCTCCTGCACGTTCCGCACCGAGCGGATCTGGCCGGGGATCTTGTCCTCGACGTTGTGGCACTGGTCGAGCATGAAGGCCACGCCCGAGTCCGGTTCCAGGGCACCGCCGCGGACGACCTCGTACAGGATCCGGAACAGCTGGAAGGGATCGGCCGCCCCGACGATCAGGTCGTCGTCGGCGTAGAAGCGGGAGTTGAAGTCGAACGAGCCCAGCTTCCCCAGCCGCAGCAGCTGGGCCACGATGAACTCGATGTTGGTGCCCGGGGCGTGGTGGCCGGTGTCCAGGCAGACCAGGGCCCGCTCGCCCAGGGCGCTCACCTGGGCGTACGAGGTGCCCCAGTCGGGGACGTCGGTGTGGTAGAACGCCGGCTCGAAGAACTTGTACTCCAGCACCAGCCGCTGGTCCTCGCCGAGCCGGTCGTAGATCTGGGCGAGGCTGTCGGCGAGGCGATCCTGCCGGCCGCGGATGTCGCCCTGCCCGGGGTAGTTGGTGCCGTCGGCCAGCCAGATCTTCAGGTCCTGAGAACCGGTCTGGTGCATGATCTCGATGCACTCGTAGTGGTGGTCGATGGCCTTCTGCCGCACGGAGGAGTCCACGTGGGTCAGGCTGCCGAACTTGTAGAGATCGTCCTGGAACGTGTTGGAGTTGATCGTCCCCAGCGACACCCCGAGCTCGGCGGCGTACTGCTTCAGCGCGGCGTAGTCGTCGACCGTGTCCCAGGGGATGTGCAGGGCGACCGACGGCGCGAGCCCGGTCAGCTCGTGCACGGTGGCGGCGTCGGCCAGCTTCTCCCGGACGGTGCGCGGCGTGCCGGCGGTGGCGAACACCTTGAACCGGGTGCCCGAGTTGCCGAACGCCCACGAGGGCAGCTCGATGGCTTGACGGCTCAGGACGTCGAGGACAGCGTTGTCGATCATCGCCGGATCTCCTGTCGGCTAGTGCGGATCATGTCACCACATCGGTGATCATGGCGGAACGGTCGGTGGGGTACGGGATCCGGAGGTGGTGCTCACCCGGGGACAGGGCCGAGGACCGGACGCCGGGCAGGTCGAGCTCGCCGCTGACCCCGGCGGGAAGGCTCACATCGAGGACGAGCTCCTCGCCGACCAGCTCCCAGCCGACGGCGATCCGGCCGTGGGCGGTCTCCAGGCCGGCCCGGGCCCAGGTCAGACCGCCGCCCGGCCGGGGCGCGACCCGGACGGACGCGTAGCCCGGGGTGGCCGGGGCCAAGCCGGCCACCACCCGGTGCAGCCAGTCGGCCACCGCCCCCAGCGCGTAGTGGTTGAAGCTGGTCATCTGACCGGGGTTGATGGTGCCGTCCGGCAGCATCGAGTCCCACCGCTCCCAGATGGTGGTGGCGCCCATGGTGACCGGGTAGAGCCACGACGGGTTGCCGGTCTCCAGCAGCAGCCGGTACGCCTCCGCGACGTGCCCGGTGCGGCTGAGGGCCTCGGTGACGTACGGCGTGCCGGCGAAGCCGGTGGCGATCCGGTACCCGTTCTCCGCGGCCAGCTCGGCCAGCCGGTCCCCGGCCGCCGCCTCGGCCTCCGGGTCGAGCAGGTCGAAGGCGATGGCCATCGCGTAGACGGTCGGGCAGTCGCTGACGATCCGGCCGTCGGCGGTCACGTAGTGCGCGGTGAACGCCGCCCGGGTGCGGTCGGCGAGGGCCTGGAACTCGGCCTCGTCGTCGGTCCGGCCCAGCACCGCGGCGCTGCGTGCGGTCAGTGCCGCACTCCGGTAGAGGCACGCGGTGGCGACCACGTACGGATCGGCCTCGGCCTGGAACGGGTCGTCCGGCGGCGCGGTGGGGTCGAGCCAGTCGCCCAGCTGGAAGCCGGTGTCCCACAGCCCGGTGTCCGAGACCAGCCGGGCGCAGGCGCGCACGTGGGCGGCCATCGACGGGTGGCACTGCTCGAGGACCCCGCGGTCGCCGTACGCCTCCCAGAGGGCCCAGGGCACCCAGACCGCGGCGTCGCTCCAGATCGCGGTCGGGCTGTCCGACGGCCAGCCGGTGGCGTTGTCCAACAGCTTGAGCACGTCGGGCACGACCAGCGGCACGATGTCGTCGGCCGCCCGCTGCTCGGCGGCCAGGTCGAGCAGCCAGTCGCGCAGGAAACCCGACACGTCGAACAGGTAGGCAGCGGTCGGCGCGAACACCGCGATGTCACCGGTCCACCCCTGGCGCTCGTCGCGCTGCGGGCAGTCGGTCGGCAGGTCCAGGAAGTTGCCCCGCTGGCTCCACACCACGTTCTCGTGCAGCCGGTTGACCAGGTCGTCGGAGCAGGCGAAGGTGCCGATCCGGGGCAGGTCGGAGTGGACGACCACCGCGACCACGTCCTCGGCGCGGATCGGCGCGTCACCGCCGGTCACCTCGGCGTAGCGGAAACCGTGGAAGGTCAGCGTGGGCTCGAAGACGTCGCGCCCACCGCTGTGGATGAAGGTGTCGGTGGCCAGCGCCGAGCGCAGCGGGCGGGTGCCCAGCTCGTCGTGCTCGAGCACCTCCGCGTGCCGCACCACCAGGGTCGAACCGGCTGTCCCGGTGCTGGTGACCTTGAGCCAACCGACCAGGTTCTGTCCGAAGTCGAGCAGGGTCCGCCCGCTCGGCGACGTCCAGACCCGGACCGGGGCGATCTCCTCGTGCCGGATGACCGGCGGGCCGACGTACGGGGTGAGGGCGGACAGGTCGGCCTCGGGCACCGCCACCGCGCCGGTCCAGGCGGGATCGTCGAAGCTCGGGCGCAGCCAGGCGTCGGAGACCAGCCGGGCGTCGATGGTCTGGCCGTCGTAGAGGTCGTCGGCGAGCACCGGGGACGGTCCCGAGGTCCAGTCGCCGTCGGTGACCACCAGCTGCCGGTGCCCGTCGGCGTACGTGATCTCGAGCTGCGCGATCGCCGCCGGCCGGTCGCCGTAGACGCCGCGCTCGCCGGTCCAGGCCAGCCGTCCGGAGTACCAGCCGTGTCCGAGCTGGAGACCGAGGACCAGCGGCTCACCGCGTCGGGCCACCTCGGCCATGCGGTCCGTCACGTCGTACGACCGGTAGCGCAGCCGCCACTCGTAGCTGGAGAACCCGGGGGTGAGGACGTCCTCGCTGGCCGGCGCCCCCGCGAGATGGGCCTCCACGATCCCGCGGGCGCTGACGTGCCAGACCGCCGACGCGACGTCGCCGTGGCCACGGTCCAGCTCCCGCTCGGTCCGCAGCCGGGGGGCGCTGGTCGAGCTCGTGCCGGACTCGATCAGGGTGGCACTCCAGGCGACCGGCTGCATGCGGGGGACCCCTCGGCTCTGCGGGAGTGTGACGTGGCGAGGAACCACATCATTGAAACGATTCATAGTGAAGCAGTCCGGACTCCCGACGTCAAGGCGTACCTCCGGACGACGGAGGATGTCACGGGCGGCCGAGATCGCTCCGCCGGATCGGGAATGATCCGCGCTCGCTGTGAGTTCACCCTCGTATTCCTGAATGGCCGTTCAGTCACATCGAGGTGGCGGTGCCCGCTCAGCCGACACGACTCCTGGAGGAGCGCCCGATGACCGCAGTCGACGCACCCGTCACCGCCCCGTCCACCCCCGTCGACGCCCGCGCCGAGCTGTCGAGCCGTTTCGTCGGGCGGAAGTACGTCCAGCTGGTGCTGGTCCTGGGTGCGCTGAGCGCGATCGGACCGCTCACCATCGACACCTACCTGCCCGCCCTGCCGGAACTGTCCCGTCAGCTCGGTGCCACCGACGCGCAGGCCCAGGCCACCATCACCGGGCTGCTGATCGGCCTCGGTTTCGGTCAGCTGATCATCGGCCCGCTGTCGGACTCGATCGGTCGCCGCAAGCCGCTGCTGGCCGGGCTCGTGCTGCACGCCGGCATGTCGTTGCTGTGTGCACTCGCCCCCAGCATCGGTCTGCTCACCGTGACCCGCACCCTGCAGGGTTTCGCCGGCGCCGCTGTCGCGGTGGTCTCCATGGCCGTCGTCCGCGACCTGTTCAGCGGGATCCGCGCCGCTCAGCTGCTCTCCCGTCTCGTGCTCGTGCTCGGTGTGGCCCCGATCCTCGCGCCGTCGCTGGGCAGCGCGCTGCTGGCCCTGACGTCGTGGCGCGGCATCTTCGTGGTGCTCGCGGTGATCGCCCTGGGCATGCTCGTGCTCGCCTTCCTGGCCCTGCCGGAGACCCTGCCGGAGGAGCGTCGCCGGCCGGTCAGCGTCACCGGATCCCTGCGGGCGTACGGATCGCTGTTCTCCGACCGCCTGTTCATCGTGA
>JBMDXL010000914.1:0-3165 GCA_048594465.1 Microlunatus sp.
GGATCGTGCCGAGGGTGCGCCGGGCCAGCCGGATGGCGTCGGCCGCGCCGGTGAGATCGCCGGCGACGACGGTGATGTCGGCGGCATCGATCGCGGCGTCGGTGCCGGTGACCATGGCCACACCGAGATCGGCGCTGGCCAGGGCGGGGGCGTCGTTGACGCCGTCCCCGATCATGGCCACGACCCGGCCCTGCCCCTGCAGATCGGCGACCGCGGCGACCTTGCCCTCCGGGAGGACCTCGGCGATGACCTCGTCGATGCCGACGGCGGCGGCCACCTGCTGCGCCACCGGTCGCTGGTCGCCGGTCAGTAGGACGGTCCGGAGGCCGAGGGCATGCAAGCGGGCGATCGCGGCGGCACTGGTCGGCTTGACCGTGTCGGCCACCGCCACCAGACCCGGGCCCTGGTCGGCCCAGCCGACCGCCACCACCGAGCGACCGTGTCGCTGCAGCTCGTGCAACGAATCGATCAGCCCGGCCGGCAGCGGCAGATCGTGGTCGGCCAGCAGGGTGGGACGACCGACCAGCACCAGGTCGCCGGCGACCGTCCCGCGGACGCCGAGCCCGGCCAGGGCGGCGAAACCGTCCACCGACGGCAGGGCGCCGGTGCGCTCAGCCGCCGTACGGGCGATGGCCCGGCCGATCGGGTGCTCCGAGCCGGCCTCCACCGCGCCGGCCCGGCGCAGCACCTCGTCGGCGTCCACGCCGGGGGCGGCGACGACGTCGACGACCGCCAGATCGCCGCTGGTCACCGTGCCGGTCTTGTCCAGCAGGACGGTGTCGACCCGGCGGGTCGACTCCAGCACTTCCGGACCCTTGATGAGCAGCCCGAGCTGCGCACCGCGGCCGGTCCCGACCAGCAGGGCGGTCGGCGTGGCCAGACCCAATGCGCAGGGGCAGGCGATGATCAGCACCGCGACCGCCGCGGTGAACGCCGCCGTCGCGGAGTGCCCGGTGAGCAGCCACCCGGCCAGGGTCAGCGCGGCGATGGCCAGGACGACCGGCACGAAGACCGCGGAGATGCGGTCGGCCAGTCGCTGGATCTCGGCCTTGCCGGACTGGGCGTCCTGCACGAGCCGGGCCATCCGGGCCAGCTGGGTGTCGGCTCCGACACCGGTGGCCCGGACGACGAGCCGGCCGCCGGCGTTCACCGTCGCCCCGACCACGGCGGTGTCCGGTCCGACCTCGACCGGGATCGACTCCCCGGTGATCATCGAGGTGTCCACCGCCGACGTACCCGAGACGACGACGCCGTCGGTGGCGATCTTCTCGCCCGGGCGGACCACGAACTCGTCACCGACCCGCAGAGCTCTGATGGGCAGCCGGATCTCGCGACCGTCCCGCAGCACGGCCACCTCTCGCGCGCCCAGGTCGAGCAGCGCGCGCAGGGCCGCGCCGGCGGTGCGCTTGGACCGCTTCTCGTAGAACCGGCCGGCCAGCACGAAAGTGGTGACGCCGGCGGCGACCTCGAGATAGATCGTGCTCGCACCCCGACCCGGATCGGCGACCCAGTCGAAGCCGTGCCGCATGCCGGGCATCCCGGCCGTGCCGAAAACCAGCGCGTAGACCGACCAGCCAAGTGCGGCCAGGGTGCCCAGCGAGATCAGCGTGTCCATGGTCGCGCTGCCGTGCCGCAGGTTGATCGCCGCGGCCCGATGGAACGGCCAGCCGGACCAGAGCACGACCGGCAGGGCCAGGGCCAGGGACACCCAGCCCCAGTAGTCGAACTGCAGGGCCGGGACCATGGCCAGCGCGATGGTCGGGACGGCCAGCACGACGGCGACGATCAGCCGGCGACGCAGGGTGTCGAGTTCGGGGTCACCATCGGGCTCGGCCGGCTGTTCGTCGGGAACGATCGTGGCGCCGTAGCCGGTGCGTTCCACCGTGGCGATGGCCGCCGCCGCCAGGTCCGGCGTGCTCTGGCCGGTCGGGCCGACGACGTGGGCGGTCTCGGTGGCGTAGTTGACGCTGGCCGTGACCCCGTCCAGGCGGTTGAGCTTCTTCTCGATCCGGGCCGCACACGAGGCGCAGGTCATGCCGGTGAGGGACAGTTCGACCACGGCGGGGGTCTGCTGCAGGCGATCGGTCAGCCCGGGCGACAGTGAGGACGACTGCATGCTCACCTGCGCACCGCCGAGTACCCGGCCTCGTCCACCGCGTCCAGCACCGCCTGATCGCTCACCGTGGTGCCGTCGGCGAGGTGGACGACGAGTCGACCTTCGGTCGCGCTCACGTCGACCCCGGTGACGCCGGGGATGGCGCCGACCTCCTCGCGGACCGCGTTCTCGCAGTGGCTGCAGGTCATCCCGGTCACCGCGTAGGTGGCTTCGCTGGTCATGTCGCAGCTCCTGTCGTCCGTTCACCCTCGGGGATACCCCCTGGGGGTACCTCCAGGTATACCCCTGGGGGGTACTCGGTGCAACGTGAGCTGGGCGACGCCGCGTCAGTCCCGTCCGGCGGCTCCGCCAGCCGGTGCGGCCATCAGAACGGAGCGGTGACGCGTTCCGGGCGGATGGTCAGCCGGACGCGCGTCTGCTCGCGGCCGCCGTACCAGGGATAAGGCCGTCCGGTGTACCGCTGGGCCAGTTCCTCGATGTGCTCGGCCGCCCCGTCGGTGCTGACCGACGTCACCTCACCCCGGATCTGGGTGAACGACCAGGGTTGCGTCGGGTCGCCGATGGCGACCGCGACCCGCGGGTCCCGCTGCACGTTGCGGACCTTCTGGTGGGTCAGGACGCTGTTCACGACGACGTTCTCGCCGTCGGTGTCGACCCAGGTCAGCGTCACCTGGGGCGAGCCGTCCGGCATGAGGGTGCACAGGTGGCAGGTGGCCCGCCCGCTGCGGAGCAGGGCGAGCAGGTCGTCGGACAGCGGTGCCATGGAAGAGACGGTACGGCGGCGTTCCCGGCTGGTCCGCTTCCGGCGCCGATGGGATGCGGCTGGAAGCATGGACCGATGGCTTCCCGCATCCTGAACACCACCGTGGACTGTGCTCGACCCTGGGACCTGGCGCAGTTCTGGAGCGCGGTGCTCGGCCGTCCGGTCCACCCGGACAACGAACCGTCCGACGACGAGGTGGGCATCCCGCTGGCCAGCGGGGGCGAGCTGTTCTTCATCCTCGGCAAGCCGCGGCCGGCACCAGGTAGTCCAGAACAATCGTCTGTGG
>JBMDXL010000915.1:0-1532 GCA_048594465.1 Microlunatus sp.
TCACCAGCATCCGTGAGCTGCTCGGCGTCCTGGAACGGCAGATCCCCACCGGTCGTGGTCTGGTGGTGGTCGCCCCGGCCATCGCCGACGAGCTGGTCTCCACCTTCGTGGTCCACCACCTCCAGCAGGTGATCGCCATCCTGCCGGTGGTGGTGCCGGAGGAGGCTGACCGCCAGCGCGTCCTCGACGCCACCGGTGGCCAGGCGGCGAGCCACCAGGACCTGCAGTCGGGCTACGTCCCCCCGGGGATGCTCGGTCGGTGCTCGACGTGGGTGTCCAGCGCTCGGGACAGCCGGGTGGTCCGATGAGCCGCCCCGTCGCCGCCGGCCGCGGAGGAAGCCGGTGGGCGTACGTCGCCGCGATCTGCCCGGTGATCTTCGGCACCACCTACCTGCTGACCACCCAGTTCCTGCCGCCCGGTCGGCCGCTGCTGGCCGCCATGATGCGGTCGCTGCCCACCGGCCTTGTGCTGGTGCTGGCCACCCGGGCCTGGCCCCCGCGGGGCTGGTGGGGACGGTTCGTGCTGCTGTCGATCATGTACTGCTCGGCGTTCTTCCCGCTGCTGTTCATCGCCGCCTACCTGCTGCCCGGCGGGGTCGCCTCGGTGATCAACTCGATCACCCCGTTGATCGTCGTCGTCCTCTCGGTTCCGTTGCTGCACACGAGGATCCGGACCATCGACCTGGTCGCCGGGGGTCTCGGCATCCTCGGTGTCGGGCTGCTGGTGCTCCGGTCCAGCGCCCGGCTGGACGGCTGGGGCATCCTGGCCATGACCACCTGCGTGATCATGATGGGCTTCTCCACGGTGCTGACCAAACGCTGGGGTCACCCACCGGGCTTCAGCGCCGCCGGGTTCACCGGCTGGACCTTCCTGCTGGGTGGGCTGACCCTGCTGCCGTTCACCCTGGCCGTCGAGGGACTGCCGGACAGCCTCACTGCGCGCAACACCGGCGGACTGGTCTACCTGGTGCTGTTCAGCGGCATCATCGCCTACAGCCTGTGGTTCTGGGGACTCCAGCGACTGCCGGCGAGCGCGGTCAGCTTCCTCAGCCTGCTGAACCCGGTGGTGGCCGCGGTGCTCGGCTGGGTGGTGCTGGACCAGGTCCTGAACGGCTGGCAGATCGCCGGGGCCGTGCTGGTGCTGGTGTCGGTCCTGCTCGGCCAGAACCTGGCCCTGCGCCGACCTCGCCTACCATCACCGACGTGACCGACGACGCGCCGCCCGACGACCGACGCTGGCCCCGGTCGGTCTACGGCGTCGGGTCCGAACCCGACCCCCGCTTCTCGCTGGCCAACGAGCGGACCTTCCTGGCCTGGATCCGCACCTCGCTGGGCTTCCTGGCCGGCGGTGCCGGTATCGCCGCGGTGACCACGATCGTCGGTCGGCTGAGCACCGAGCTCAAGCTCGCCTCCTTGCTGCTGCTGATCTGCGGCCTGGTCTGCGCCACGGGCGCGTACGTGCGCTGGTACCGCAACGAGCGGGCCATCCGGACGGGGGAACCGCTCCCCTCCTCGCCGGGGATGCCGTTGCT
>JBMDXL010000916.1:0-1999 GCA_048594465.1 Microlunatus sp.
GCCGCGCACGACGACCGGGCGATGGACCGGGTGGTCTCGGCCCTGCCCGGCGCGGCCCGCGCCGCCGCCGCGGCGCTCGACGCCCGACCATGATCAATGACGAGACCATGATCAATGACGAGACCATGATCGACGACGAGACCATGATCGAGATCGCGGTCGGCGAGCCGGGCGACCGGGCGATCTCGCCCGAACAGTGGGGCCTGTTCCTCGAGGACATCAACCACTGTCTCGACGGCGGACTCAACGCCGACCTGGTCCGCAACGGCCGATTCGCGTTCACCGCCGCCGACGGCGACGGGCTCCACGCGCTGACCGCGTGGCGGACCATCGCCGATGCGGGAGCCGCGGTGGAGCTGCGGGAGAGCGAGCCGCTGACCGTGGCCGCGCCGGTGCACGTGCGATTGGACCCGGCGACCGACGGGCGTGCCGCGGTGATCAACAGCGGGTACGACCCCGAGGGGATCTGGTTCGGCGAGCGGACCGCGCGGCACCGGGTCCGGCTGGCCGCCCGGACGGCCGGGACGGGAACGGCCGAGCTGGTGGTGGCGGTGACGGGCGACCACGCCGACGTCCCGCTCGCCGCGGGCTCGATCACCGTGACCGGATCGGACTGGCGTTGGTACGAGCTCGACTTCGACGTCACCGTCCCGGGGTGGGGGCGGTTGCTGCTGACCACCGCCGGCGGCCCGGCGGTCGACCTCGACGCGGTGGGCCTGCGGCCCTGCGATCCGGGCACGGGCGAGCCCGAGCTCTTCCGCCCCGACCTGGTGGCCGCGCTGGCTGCGCTGCGGCCCTCGTTCGTCCGGTTCCCGGGCGGGTGCCTGGCCCACGGGCTCGGTCTGGACAACGTGTACGCGTGGAAGCGCAGCGTCGGCCCGGCCCACGAGCGGCCGCCGATGCCCAACCTGTGGGGCTACCACCAGTCGCTGGCCGTCGGCTACCACGAGTACTTCGTGCTGTGCGAGACGCTCGGCGCCACCCCGCTTCCGGTACTGGCGGCCGGCACCTGCTGCCCCAACACCCCCGGCGGCCCGCAGGCGGTGCCGCTGGAGGAGCTGCCCGACCTGGTGCAGGACGTGCTCGATCTCGTCGAGTACGCCAACGGCTCGGTCGACACCCCCTGGGGTGCGCGACGCGCGGCCGCCGGTCACCCGGAGCCGTTCGGGCTGCGCTATCTGGCGCTGGGCAACGAGGACGAGATCACCCCGGCGTTCGAGGAGCGCTTCCGCGTGCTCGCGGCGGCGGTGGCCGAGCACCACCCGGAGCTGCAGGTCGTCGGGACCGCCGGACCCTGGCCGATCGGGCACGACTTCGAGGAGGGCTGGCGGGTGGCCCGCGAGACCGGTGTCGCGCTGGTCGACGAGCACGCCTACCGCACCCCGCACTGGTTCCTGCAGCAGCTCGACCGCTACGACGACGTCGACCGCGACGGACCCGCGGTCTACCTCGGCGAGTGGGCGGCCCGCACCAACACCACCCGCAGCGCCATCGCCGAGGCGTCGTTCATGATCGCGCTGGAACGCAACGGGGACGTGGTGCGGCTGGCCTCGTACGCGCCGCTGCTGGCCCGGCGTGACGGCACCCAGTGGGTGCCCGACCTGATCTACTTCGACGCCCGGTCGGTGACCCCCAGCAGCTCGTACGAGGTGCAGCGGCTCTTCGGCGTGCACCGTGGCGACCGGGTGTGCCCGGTCGAGGTGACCGGGTCGGGGACGTCGGACGCCCCGGCGGCGCCCCGGGTGGGCACGGTGACGGTCCGCAGCCCCGGCTCCCGTGTGCGCTGGACCGCGGTGCGCGACGGCTCGGGACCGGGTGCGGACCGGCTGACCGGTGCCGACGGCGACCCGGTCGGGCTCGACGACCTCGACGCGTCCGGCGCGGGAGTGCTCGAGCTGACCGCGACCCGGGAGAGCGGGGTCGAGGGGTTCGTGATCGAGTTCGCCGGCCCGGGGTCGGGCACCCGGTGGCGGATGACGGTCGGCGGGTGGCAGAACCG
>JBMDXL010000917.1:0-2700 GCA_048594465.1 Microlunatus sp.
GCGACCCGCTGACCGATCTCGGTCTTCACCCCGCTGCGGAACAGGGCGTGGTCGTCGACCACCACCACCCGGGTACGGGCGGCACCGCCCTCGGCGCCGGCGGTCGAACCCGCCGGTGAGCCCCCGGGGCGGCCGGGCACCTGGCCGGTGGACCGACCCGGCGTGGCGTCGGTGTGCCGGCCGGAGATGGCGGGCGGCGGGGGCGGCATCGCCCCGGGTCGGTGGGCCGGGGCGGTGGCGGGGTGCGGCTGCGGGCCACGGTGGTCGGTCATGAGTGGAGCCTCTCGGGAGTGCAGGAGCGGAACCGGGCGACACGCTTCTCGTCGTCCGGTTCCGCGACGAACGAGCGAGACATCGCGGAACGAGATGACCGCGGAGCGCGGAGCGCGACCAGGAACACGGTCATGAGTGGAGCCTCTCGGGAGTCATCGGTTGACTTTCAGTCGCACCTCGGTGCCGTCGCCCGGGGCCGTACGGATCGTCGCCGACCCGCCGTGCCGGGCCATTCTGTCGATGATGCTGTGCTTGACGCCGAGCCGGTCGTCGTCCACGGCGTCGAGGTCGAAGCCGGTCCCCCGGTCGCGGACGAACACCTCGACGGTGTCCTCGTCGACCTCGGCGTACACGTCGATCTTGTCCGCACCGGAGTGCTTGGCCGCGTTGACCAGGGCCTCCCGCGCCGCGCGGACCAGAGCCACCAGGGGCTCGCTCAGGTCGCAGTCGCCGACCGCGACCACCTCGATCGGGACCCCCCGCTCGTCCTCGACCTCCGCCGCCGCGGTGGTCAGGGCGGCCTTGAGCGTGGTGTCGGCGTTCGGCTCACCGTAGAGCCAGGAGCGCAGCTCCCGCTCCTGGCGGCGGGCCAGCTGCTGAACCGCCTTGGGGTCGTCGGACTGGCGCTGGATCAGCGCGAGGGTCTGCAGCACGGAGTCGTGCAGGTGGGCGGCCATGTCGGCCCGGGCGTCGGCCCGGACCTTCTCGGCGCGGGCCTGGCTCAGGGCGGTCCGGGAGCGGTACAGCCACGGAGCCAGCACGACCGCCAGCCCGGCGAGGGCGAGGACCGTCATGGCCATCACCTCGGGCAGCTCCTGGATCAGGTTCTGCTGGGCCACCACGATGCCGAAGGCCGCGCCGACCAGGGCCAGTCCCACCACCACCCGCAGCACCGCTGGCCAGCCACCGCGGGCGACCAGCGGGGCCAGCCAGACGCGGCCACCTCCCTCGGCCCGCCACCGCCGCTGCTGGCTCGAGTCGGCCTGCCGCCAGACCAGGGCCGCCCCCGCGCAGGCGAACGCCACCGGCCAGAACAGGTGCTGGCTCAGTCCCCAGCCACTGGTCTGCACCAGCCAGAGCAGTCCGGTGGCCAGTGCGGCCAGGGCCAGCAGCGTGCCCCAGTCGATCCGGCGGCGCGGCTTCACCGCGGTCCGCATCCCGGTGCGGCTGGCGGCCTCGAGCCCGGGCGCGGTGTCCTCCTCCTCGGGGGGCAGCAGCAGCCACAGCGCCCCGTACGCGATCGCGCCGAGGAACTGGACCAGCAGCAGACCGACGAAGCCGATCCGGATCACCATCACCGGCCAGCCGAGATGTCGGGCGAGTCCGGTGCAGACACCGCCGAGGATGGCGCCCTCGGCGACCCGCGTGGCCCGGGGCCGGGGCGGCTTCTCGTCCTCGGCGGGACCCACGGTGAGGTCGGGTCCGGACCCGGCGGCCGGGGCGGCGGCGCCCAGGGCGCGCACCTCCGGCGTCTCGGGGGGACGCTGGGCGCCGAAGCCGGTGGTGGACATGGTGACTCCACCTTCACACCGAACCGGCTCGGAGACCAGCAGGGTGACCCCCGAGAGACCCCCAGGGACGCTCGCCGGAGCGCGCCGCGGCGGGAACGGGTCGGTTTCCGACGGCCGGGAGCGGGACGAGTGGGGGTCGTCCCTGATGGATCGCGCCGGTCGAGTGGGGAGGATGGTCGTCATGAGCTCGGTGTGGTCGATCAGACGCAGCACGGCGGACAAGAAGCTGGCCGGCGTCTGCGGTGGCGTCGCGCGCCACTGGAACGTGGACCCCGTCCTGGTCCGGGTCGGCTGGGTGCTGCTCGCCCTGAGCGGTGGCGTGGGCATCGTGCTCTACGTCGCTGCCTGGTTGCTGGTGCCCGCCGACGGTGCCGCCACCTCCACCATGGACGACCTGACCAAGGGGCAGACCCGCGGCTGGCCCCGGGAGGCGTGGGTGGCGATCGTCGCCATCGCCTGCCTGATCACCTTCGGTGTGTTCAGCTCCACCACCACGATCGGCTTCGGGCCCGCCGTGGTCCTCGCTCTGATCTGGTACTTCGGCTACTACAAGACGCGCGTCCGCCGGGCGGCCCCGCCGTCCGCCCCACCCGCTCCGCCGTCGTCCCTGACCCCGCCACCCGCGGCCGAGCCCTTCCGCTACCCCGGACCAGCCACACCCTTCACCGAGGCGGCCGAGGCCTGGCGCCAGCGGGTCGAGGACATGCGGCGCTCCTCCGGCTCGGCGGTCGGCCCGGCCGCGTCCCCGACCGCCGGTCCCTGGGCCCCGTCCAGCGGTCCCTTCACACCGCCGGCGCCCTCGCCCTCGGCGCCGGCTCACATGGGGGCTCCGAGTCCGGCGAACGGCGCCGCGCCGGCCTGGCCGACGTACCCGACCCACCCGGCGGGCACCGCCCCGTCGACCGTGCAGGATCCG
>JBMDXL010000918.1:0-3169 GCA_048594465.1 Microlunatus sp.
CCGAAGCCGAGCACGTACAGCCCGGTCGAGACCCGTTCCAGGAACGCCCAGCGCCAGATCCTCGTCGGGTCCACCCCGGTGTGGGTGGCCAGCAGCTGGGCGTAGGACTCGACCAGCGGTCGGCCCTCGGCCAGCACCCCGGAGGAGAAGTCCCGCATGGCCACCCCGAGGTCGTACGCCCGGTCGGCCACGAAACCGTCGGGATCGACGAAGCAGTAGCCCGCCTCCGCCCCGGGTCTCGGACGGGGCACGGCCAGCGCGTTGCCGGGATGGGCGTCGCCGTGCACCACCACCAGCGCCGCCGACGGCGCGTCGGTGAGCAGATCGGCGTAGCGCAGGGCCTGGTCGCGGACGGCGACCGGGCACGGCTGCCCGAGCCGGTCCCAGTGGTCGGTGATCAGGGCGGCCAGACCGACCGCCTTGTCCTGCTCCGCCGTGAGCCGGTCGGTCGGGGCGGGTTGCCAGGCCACCGCCAGCGTGTCGGCCAGCACCGTCAGCTGCTCCGTCGCGGACCGACCACTCGCCTGCAACGCGGAGCCGAGTGCCTCCAGCAGGAGGGCCTGACGGTTGACGTCGGACCGCAGCAACCGGGCGTAGCCCCGGCCGTCGGCCGCGCCGAGCACCCGGATCTGACCCTCCAGCTCGTCCCCGTCCAGGACCACCTTGAGGACGGCGTCGTCGCCCTCGGCGGTGCGGCAGCGGACCACGTAGGAGTTGCTGCCACCGGGCAGCGACCGGCCGAGCTCCAGACCCCAGTCCACGGCCAGCTGGGCCAGCCGACCGGGCAGGGCGTCGGCCCAGGCGGCACCCCGCTCCCCCAGCGAGGCCACCCGGGCGCGGGTCAGCCGCTGCAACCGGACCCGCACCAGCCGGCTTCCGGCCGAGCCGACGCGGCGGCCGCCCGGGCTGCGTACGCCGAGGGCGTCTCGCCGAGCATCTCGGCGAACGTGTTCGTCAGGTGCGCCTGGTCGTAGAAGCCGAGCCGGGGGGCCAGGGCGGCCAGGTCGGCAGCGGGATCGTTCTCCAGCGCGAGGGCCGCCTCCTGCAGCCGGAAGCGCGACAGCACCCACTTGGGTCCGATCCCGACCTCCCGCCGGAACCGGCGCTGCAGCGTCCGCTCCGACAGCGCCACCGAGCGCGCCACCTGATCGACCCGGACCAGACCGGGATCGGCGGCCATCAGATCGACGACCGGACCCACCCCGGCCGGTTCGCGGTCGGGTCGGGACCGCTCCAGCGCGTCCCGCAACCGGTCCAGTCGGCCGGCCGGATCGGTGTCGGCTCCCGCCCCGACGTGCAGCGAGCCGACCGTCGAACCGAGCAGGTCGCCGGCCGGCACCACCCGGTCGGTGAACGCGTCCGCGTCCAGGCCGGTCCAGGCGTGGAAGCCGTCCGCCCGGAACCGCGCCCCGACCACTCCGCCGCGGCCGGTGAGGGTGACCCGGAAGACGCGGCTGATCAGTCCGTGCACCAGGGTCGCCGGCAGCGGGTGCCCGTGGCGGACCGTGTCCGGCTCGCCCCACTCCACGGTCAGGTGCATCGCCGGGAACGAGATCACGGTGGACTCCAGCGGTCCGGCGTCGCCACGGTCCCAGCTGACCGTCCAGAAGTACGCGATCCAGGGCGCCAGCGCGTCCCCGGCCGGATGGCGCCGGGTGCTGAACGCCTCGGCGGTGGCCGGTCGCCGGACCAGTCCGCGTTGGGGAGTCACCGTCACCTGCCCGACGGTAGTGGGCGGCGCCGACACCGGCACCGCCGCTCTGCGGACGCACACCTCCGCCCCCTCACGCGGGCGGTGCACCGCGCGCGTGAGCGACCGCGGCGGTGCGTCACCGGACGTCGACGACCCGCAGCGACCCGCCGTCGGAACCGGTTTGGCAGGATGCCCCCAGCGACGTGCGAGGGGGGCGACGGACGATGGTCGGACGCAGGGCTCATCTGGTGGGCAGCCTGCCCGGGGACACCCCGGAGCAGGCGATGCGGACCGCGTTGGAGGTGCTGGGACCGCGGCTCCGGTCGCTCCCTGACGGGGAGACCGGCGACCGCCGCAACTGGGTGATCTCGATCGTCGAGAGTCTCCGCGATCATCCTGATCTGGAGCTGGTCACGGCGGGCGACTGGTCGGACTACGACAAGACCCCGACGCTCCGCGTCCGACGCGGCCACACCCTGTACGGCGCCAACCTCGACTTCGGGCACGTGGCCGCCGTCCGGGACACCCATCCCGTGTTCGAGCGGCTGCGGGTGGAGTTCGGTCTACCCGACCTCGCGTTCCAGTCCGGGGTCCCCAGCGACCTGGACCTGGCCATGTTCACCCTCGGCCCGGTGGGCGCGCTCCGGCACCGGAGGTCGTTCACCGAGGCCACCCTCACCGAGATCCGCGGGGTCCGGGAGATCGCCGGCCCCGCAACCGTGTTCCAGCTCGAGCTCCCGGTCGAGCTGGTGCTGCTGGCCAAGGCGCCCCGCGCGGCGCTGTCCGTGCTGGCAGCTCGGCTGGCCGCCGGTCTCACCCGGCTGGCGACGGCGGCACCGACCGGTTCGGTGTTCGGTCTGCACCTGTGTCTCGGCGACATGAACAACAAGGCCTTCGGCACCATGACCGACGTGGCCCCGCTGGTCGCCCTCAGCAACGCGATCGTGGCCGGGTGGCCGACGCGTCAGCGCCTGGCCTACGTGCACGCCCCGTTCGCGGCGGCCGATCAACCGCCCACCACCGACCCGGGCTTCTACGCGCCGCTGGACGGTCTGCGGCTGCCGGACGAGACGACCTTCGTGGCCGGCTTCGCCCACGAGGCGCAAGCGCTGAGCGAGCAGCTCACCGTACGCAGGCTGATCGAGGACCGCCTCGGACAGCCGGTGGACGTGTCCGCGGCGTGCGGTCTGGGTCGGCGTACGCCGGCGGCGGGGCGGGCGGTGCTGGAACGCACCGCCGAGCTGCTGGACTGACCGTCGCCCGGCCGGTCGCCGAGCCGGGTCAGTGGACCCGGTGGGCCACCTTGGTCCGCGACTTCACCGTCACCCGGAAGCCCAGGTAGCGACGGGTCAGCAAGCGGATCTGGGCGTCGATGGCGGGCAGGCAGAAGAAGATCGGACCGACCAGCGGCAGACCGGCGAACTCGCCGACCATCTTCACCCAGACCCGCCGGGACCGTTCCGCCGGCCGCTTGGG
>JBMDXL010000919.1:0-3573 GCA_048594465.1 Microlunatus sp.
GGGGCTCAGTCGTGGGGCTCAGTCGTGGGTCTTGGGTCGCAGGAAGGCCACGACCACGAGACAGGCGATGCTCACGAGGACGAGCAGGAAGGCGATCGCGTAGGCCTGGTCCTGGGCGAAGTTCTGGTACTTCTCCTCGACCAGGAGCGTCGACGTCTGGGTCTTGCCGCCGATGTTGCTCGACACGACCTTGACCGCGCCGAACTCGCCCACCGAGCGGGCCAGGCTGAGCACGACGCCGTAGACGACCGCCCACTTGATGCTGGGCAGCGTGATCCGCCAGAAGGTCTGCGGCGCGTTGGCCCCGAGGCTCCGGGCGGCCTGCTCCTGGTCGTCGCCGATCTCGTGGAGCACCGGCACGACCTCGCGGATCACCAGCGGCAGGGCCACGAAGCACGTGGCCATGATCAGTCCCGGCGTGTGGAAGATGACCGAGAAGCCGCCGTCCTCCAGCGTGGGGCCGAACCAGCCGTCGCGGCCGTTGTAGACCAGGACCAGCGACAGGCCGACCACCACCGGCGAGACCGACAGCGGTACGTCGACCAGGGCCGACAGCAGCCGCTTGCCCGGGAACTCGTAGCGGACCAGCAGGATCGAGATCGTGACGCCGAAGACGAGGTTGATGACGACCGCGGCCAGCGCGACCTTCCCCGTGAGCTGCAGCGCGGCCTGGACGTCGGGGTCCTGCAGCGTGTCGCTGAGGTTGCCGAGCCCCTCCTCGAAGGTCCGGAACGCGAGCAGCCCGGTCGGCCACGCGACCAGCAGGAACACGTAGCCGACCGCCAGCAGGCGCAGCGACCACTTGGTGAGCGGCGAGACCCTAACCACGACGCGCCACCCGCCTCTGGACGATGTCCAGGATCACGATGACCACCAGGGCCACGGCCAGCATCACCGAGGCGAGCGCCGCCGCCGAGGCGTACGAGCCGTTCTCGATGAAGGACAGCACCCGCACCGAGACCACCTCGGTCTCGAACGGGCGGCTGCCGGAGAGCAGCACCAGCGCGCCGAACTCCGAGATCGCCCTGGCGAAGCTGAGCGCCGCGCCCGCGAAGATCGCCGGGACCAGCGCCGGCAGGATGATGCGCCGGAAGATCGTGACCCGGCCGGCGCCGCGGGAGGCCGCGGCCTCCGCGACGTCGGCGTCGAGCTCCTCGAGCACCGGCAGCAACGTCCGCACGCTGAAGGGCAGCGTCACGAAGGCGTAGGCCAGGAAGACCGACTTCTGCGTGAAGGCCCAGTGCAGGCCGAGCGGGCTGTTCGGACCGTAGAGCGCGAGCAGGACCAGGCCGGCCACGATCGTCGGCAGCGCGAACGGCACGTCGATGATCACGTTGAGCACCGACTTGCCCGGGAAGCGGTCGCGGACCAGCACCCAGGCGATGACCGTGCCCATGACGACGTTCAGCAGGGTCACCCCGGCCGCCATCGTCACGGTGAGCCGCACGGCGGCCCAGGTCTGCTGGTTCTGCAGGACGTTGAAGTAGCTGTCCCAGCCGCCGGACGCCGCGCGCGCGACGATCGCGGACAGGGGCAGGAGCACCAGGAGGCTGAACCAGAGCATCGCGATGCCCAGGCCCAGCCCGGCGCCCGTGGTGAGCGTGTTGCGGGGGGTCGATCGCTTCACGCGCCCAGGCCGGCGACCCTCAGGGGTCGCCGGCCCGGCGGTGTCGATCGTCGCCCCGGAGAGGGCGGTCGACATCGGTCCTACTCCTCGCCGACCTGGCCGGTCTGCTGCTGGAGCTCGGTGATGATGCCGAGGGGGTTGCCCTCCTCGCCGTCGCCGAAGTACTTGTCCGCGGCCTCGCCCCAGCCGCCGAAGTTCTCGTCGATCGTGTAGAGCGTCTCCGGAGCCGGGAACGGGTCGGACGGGTCGTTCGCGCCCTCGACCTCGGGGACGTCGACGCCGTCGACGACCGGGCGGAACCCGAACTGGGCGTAGTCGGCCTGCGCGTCGGGACCGGTGAGGAACTCCAGGAACGCCTTGGCGGCCGGCTTCTCCTCGCCCGAGGTCGTGACCGCGGCCGGGTTCTCGATGAGCAGGGTGTCCGGCGGGAGGACGTAGTCGATGTCCGCGCCGTTCTGCTTGGCCAGGATGGCCTCGTTCTCGTAGGAGAGAAGGACGTCGCCGCTGCCGTCGGTGAACGCCGTGGTGGCCTCGCGGCCGCTGCCCGGGAGGGCGATGTCGGTGTTGCGCAGCTTGGTCACGAAGTCGCGGCCCGCGGCCTCGTCGTCGGCACCGCCGGTGGCGTGCGCCCAGGCGGCCAGGATGTTCCAGCGCGCGGAGCCCGAGGAGCCCGGGTTCGGCGTGATGATGTCGACGCCCGGCTGGACCAGGTCGTCCCAGGTCTCGATGCCGTCGGGGTTGCCGGGACGGACCACGAAGACGACGACCGAGGAGGTCGCGATGCCCTTGGTCGCGTTGTCCTTCCAGTTCTCCGCCACCAGGCCCTCGCCGACCAGACGCGTGATGTCGGTCTCGAGGGAGTAGTGCACGACGTCGGCGTCGGCACCGGCCACGACCGCGCGGCTCTGGTCGCCGGACGCGCCGTACGACGGCTGGAACTCCACGCCGTCACCGGCGTCGGTCCCCTGGAAGTCCTCGAAGATGCCCTCGTTGGCCGCCTCCAGGATCGAGAAGCCGCTGAGGGCGATCGTGGTGTCGCCCCCGTCGCTGCCGCTCGCGCTGTCGTCGCCGCCACCGCAGGCACTCAAGGCCAGCACCCCGGTGGCGACGAGCGCCACCGCGGCCTTGAAGTTCTTCTTCATCGTCGGTTCTCTTCCTGTCCTCGCCACTCCCGAACGCAGCGTTGTCGAGTAATCTGGAGCAGACTACTGGACTTAGTGGCTTCGATGGCAAATCAATCCCACGTGTCGCGTGTCACGTCGCCGGGGAGCGAGACGGATGGGGTGCGCGAGCAGCGCCCACTACCCTGGACCGGGGCCCGGACGCGCCGTTCTGGCCGTCAGTGGCGAGGAGGGGGCACGCGTCGTGTCCAAGCAGGTCAAGCAGGTCGACCGGGTCATCATCCGGTTCGCGGGTGACTCCGGCGACGGGATGCAGCTCACCGGGGACCGGTTCACCGCCGAGTCAGCGGCGTTCGGCAACGACCTGGTCACGCTGCCGAACTTCCCGGCCGAGATCCGCGCCCCCCAGGGCACGCTGCCGGGCGTCTCGTCGTTCCAGGTGCACTTCGCCGACCACCACATCCTCACCGCGGGCGACGCGCCCGACGTGCTGGTGGCGATGAACCCGGCCGCGCTCAAGGCCAACCTCGGCGACCTGCCCAAGGGCGCCCAGATCATCGTGGACACCGCGGACTTCACCGCCCGCAACCTGACCAAGGCCGGCTACGCCTCCAACCCGCTGGACTCGCTCGGCGACGCCAACGACCAGCTCGGCGAGTTCGCGGTCTTCCCCGTGGACCTGACCGGCATGACCGTCGAGGCGGTCAAGGAGTTCGGGCTCTCGCGCAAGGACGCGGCGCGCGCCAAGAACATGTTCGCCCTGGGGCTGCTGTCGTGGATGTACGGCCGGCCGACCGACTCGACCGAGGCGTTCCTGGCCAAGCG
>JBMDXL010000092.1:0-4436 GCA_048594465.1 Microlunatus sp.
CGACCGCGCCGCCGAGCTGAAGACCCGGCTCGACGCCGCGGTCAAGGCCGGCGCGTTGACCCAGGCCGAGGCCGACGCGGTCACCAAGGCCGTCGAGAAGGGCGTGATCGGCGGTCGCTGACCGCTGCTGGCCGACCGGCGCAGCCCCCCAGGCGTGGGCTCACGCCCGGGTTCAGTGGCCCTCGACCACGCGGAGCAGGTCGCGGGCACGCCGGTCGGTCAGCACGTCCTCCAACCAGACGGGCTGACCGTCCGGCCCGCTCAGCGGCACCCGCCAGTTCGGGTACTCGTCGATGGTGCCGGGCTGGTTCTGCACCCGCCGGTCGCCGATCGCGTCACCCAGCGCCACGCACAGCAGCCGGGACGACGTCCAGGTGAGGTAGCGGTAGAGCGCGGCCACGGTGGCCTCCTCGTCCGCCCCGTCGGGCAGCCCGTTGCGCTGCCGCAGGTTGTCCAGCCAGGCGGTGCGCTCGGCCTCGTCGACGGCCAGCTCCTCGGCCAGCGGTCGGGTCAGCACCCCCAGCCGGTCGCGCAACCGGACGTGGTCGCCGGCCAGGTCGCCGGCCGTCGGGGGCAGGTCGTGGGTGGTCACCGAGGCCAGGCAGTACTCCCGCCACTTCTCCGGTGCCAGCGGCGAGCCGTCGCCGTGGAAGTCGAACTCGAACCACAGGATCGAGGTGCCGAGGATGCCGCGCTCGCGCAGGTAGTCCCGCACCCAGGGCTCGACCGTGCCCAGGTCCTCCCCCACCACCACGGCGCCGGCGCGGTGCGCCTCCAGGGCCAGGATGCCGACCATCGCCTCGTGGTCGTTGCGGACGTACGTCCCTTGGGTCGGACCGGCACCCGCCGGGATCCACCACAGCCGGAACAGCCCGATCACGTGGTCGACCCGGATCCCGCCGGCGTGCCGCAGGATGGTGCGCACCATCTCCCGGTACGGCGCGTACGCCTGGTCGGCCAGCCGGTCCGGCCGCCAGGGCGGTTGGCTCCAGTTCTGCCCGTTCTGGTTGTAGGGGTCCGGCGGCGCCCCGACCGTGATGCCCTGCGCGTAGGTGTCCCGCAGCGCCCAGGCGTCGGCGCCGTACGGGTGCACCCCGACCGCCAGGTCGTGCATGATGCCCAGCCCCATGCCGGCCTGCTCGCCCGCCACCTGGGTGGCGGCCAGCTGCTCGTCCATCACCCACTGCAGCCAGCAGACGAAGTCGATCTCGTCGCCGTGCAGGGCGCTGAACTCGGCGACCTGAGCCGACGTCGGGTGCTGCAGCTCGACCGGCCAGTCGGTGAAGTGCGGTCCGTGCTGCTCGCTCAGGACCGCCCACTGGGCGAACCGCTCCAGTCCCTCGCCCGCCCGCCGGCGGAAGGTGGCGAAGGCCAGCTGGCGGCCCGCCGACCGCGGCACCCGGTAGATCAGCCGCAGCGCCTCGCGCTTGGCGGTCCAGGCCGCGTCGCGCTGCACCGTCTGCCAGGACTCCGGCGTGTCCAGACCGGCCTTGAGCGCAGCCACCGCGGCCCGGTCGGTCGCGTCCAGCCCGACCGCCTCGGGGATCCGCTCCGGCCGGATGTACAGCGGGTTGAAGAACCGCCGGGTGCTCGGCAGGTACGGCGACGGCTCCATCGGGGCCACCGGCTCGGCGGCGTGCAACGGGTTGATCAGGATGTAGTCCGCGTCGTGCTGACCGCCGGACCAGACGGCGAGGTCGGCCAGGTCGGCCAGGTCACCGACGCCCCAGGAGTCGTGGGAGCGGACGCTGTAGAGCTGGGTGGCCAGCCCCCAGGCCCGCCGGTCCCCCTGCCGGGCGGGCACGCCGAGCCACGCGGGGGTGATGATCAGCGGCATCGCCGCCTCCTGGCCGCCGCTGCGGGCCCGGACCGTGTGGTAGCCGAGCGGCAGGTCGCCGGGGATCTCGAAGCTGGCCTCGCCGACCCAGCGGCCCTCGATCTCCCGTGCCGGGGTCCAGTTCTCCAGCTGGGTCAGACCCCGCCCGGCACCGGTCTCCAGCTCGACCCAGATGTCGACCGGGTCGCCGTCGGTGACGTGCACGGTGATCACGTACGGGTGCCCCTCGCGGGTCGCCACGCAGCGCGGCAGCATCCGCGTCCACGGCTCCCGGTGGTGCTCGGCCAGCGCGTGCCAGGCCCGCTCCGGGGTGGAGGCGTCCACGTCCAGCCCGGCCAGCACCGCGATCACCGTGTCGGCCGCCACCGCCACGTGGTGCCCCTGCCAGTCCCAGTACTCGGTGGCGATCCCGTACGCCTGCGCCAGCTCGACCAGGGACTCATCCAGTGCGGTCATGGGAGATGCCTCTCGGGGTGCGGGGAGCAGGTGGTGCCGACATCCTGCCGTACGCGACGTGGGTCAGGCGGTCGCGCCGGTCCGCGCCCGACGAGCGGCCACGAACGAGCGGACGCCGAGCGCGACGTAGACCGCGCAGACCACGAACAAGATGATGCTGACGACGATCGCGGCCGGTCGCTCGGCGGTGCCGGCGGGCCGCGGACCGATCTTGGCCACGGTCATCAGCGAGCCGAGGGCACCGAGCAGGGCGACCACCAGGGCGGCGTGGATGGCGTGCCGCCGGAGCGCCTCCCGACCGGCCAGCGCGGCGCAGATGAGCAGCAGACCGCCGACGAAGGCGGGGATCAGCGCGGTCACGCTGCTGGCGCCGGTCACGATGTAGGCCACCACACCGGTCAGCACCAGCAGGGCGCCGGCGATCGTGGTCAGTCTGGGCATGCGGGACTCCTCGGTCGTACGGGGTGGGCCGTTCGGTCGGCCCGGTGGGACCGGCGCAGCACCGCGGCCGGGAACCCGGGACCGTACCCGACAAGGCCAACCGGGCGGCCGGCGTCCAGCCGCTGATCCGCTACCTGACCGTGATCTCGATGCCATAGCCTGCGGCTCCCGAACCGCACCAGAGCAGGGAGACCGCGATGAGCCTCACCGTCCGGACGGCCACGTCGCAGGACCGGCGGGCCGCCTTCGACACGGTGCTCGCGCCGAGCTTCGTGCTCGACGAGCTCGAGCCGTTCGAGGAGTTCGAGACCAAGCTGGACGACGGCGTCACCACCCTGCTGGTCGGGATCGACGACGAGTCCGGCGACGTCGTGGCCGCCGCGGTCTTCGTCAACGTCCGCGCCGCCAGCGCCGTCGTGCTCCGGCAGATGGCGACCCGGGAGGACCTGCGCGGCACCGGCCTGGGCACCGAGCTCTACCGCGGCTTCATCGCCGCCCTGGAGGAGACCGAGCAGCCGAGGCTGGTGGTGGCCGAGGTCCAGCACCCCGACCACCACGAGGCGCACCCGCGGCACGGCGACCCGCTGTCCCGACTCCGCTTCTACGACCGGTTCGACGCGCTGATCATCGACGTGCCCTACTACCAGCCGGCCCTGTCGGCCGGTCAGCAGCCGGTGTACGGGTTGCTGCTGCTCGCCCTCTACGTCCGGCCCGACCTGATCAACCCGGCCCGGACGCACCTCGACCCGCCGGAGAACCTGCTGTTCGCCCTGCGGAGCCTGCTCTACGCCGACGGCGATCCGGACGAGGCCGCCGCCGCCAAGCTGCTGGCCGCCGCCTCGGTGTCCCGGGTCCGACTGGTCCCGACCGGCGACTACGCCTCGGTCACCCCGGGTCTGCCGGGCCGCTGAGGTCGGCGCCGGCTACCGGCGCTTCCAGACCCGGACGTAGTCGACCTGCATGGTCTGCGGCACCCGCACGGCCGAGCCGGAGACGCCGAGGTTGAGGATCAGATAGTGCGGCTTCCCGGTCACCCCCGCCCGCTGGGTGCCGACCGCCTTCCCGTCGTAGTAGTACGTGGTCCGACCCGGGGCCCAGTCGACCCCGAACGTGTGCCAGCCCCCGGAACCCGGCATGTCGTCCCGCCAGGCCTTCGGGTAACCGCCCACCGAGCGCTTCGTGCCCGTGCCCCAGTGGACGTGCCAGGCGACGTCGTTGCCGGACAGGCACTCCATCACGTCGTACTCGCCGTCGGTCCGCCAGTCGTCGCCGTTCAGCCAGAAGGCCGGCCAGTTCGGTCCGCACGACCCGCGCGGGGCGCCGGTCCCGGTCGACGGGGGCAGGAAGACCCGCGCCTCGGCGTAGCCGTAGGAGAACCGGAAGTCCTTGCTGGACTGCACCAGACCGGACGCGTACGGGTAGGTGCGACCGTTGCTGGCCCGGCAGCTCCGCTTCACCGCCGTCAGCCGGAGGGTGCCGCCGGCCACCCGGACGTTGCGCGGGTCGTAGCAGGAGCGCTCGTCGGTGTTGATCGGCTTGGTCACCGTCGCGTCCGAGCTGCCGAGCCAGTTCGGCTGCCAGTGGGCGGTCTTCAGCCGCGAGCCCGAGAACCCGTCCCAGAACACCATCCGCCAGGACCCACCCACCCCGCGCGGCTTCGGGGTCGCCGCCTCCGCCGACAGGGCCGACGGCGTGGCGGCGG
>JBMDXL010000920.1:0-4299 GCA_048594465.1 Microlunatus sp.
CCGCGGTGACGGCGCGAGAAGGCCAGGTCGGGCCAGCCTGCCGCCCCGCAGGCGGCGTCCGCGGGCTCGGCGACGTCCCGCAGCGGTGGCAGCAACGCCACGGCGAGGCCGAGGTCGATCAGCCGTCCCAGCTGCGCCGCCCCGGTGCGGTCGGTGGACATCTCGATGTCGGCGAAGACGGCGGCCGGGTCCACGTCGCGCAGCCCGATCGCCCAGAAGCCGCCGTCCTCGCTCAGACCCAGCACGGCGTCGGCCGACCCCCAGGACGCGTCCAGCAGCCCGGGGGTCACCTGCGGGGTGTCCATCCCGATCAGCAGCGTGCGTCGGTCGGGCTCGGGGGCGGCGTCGGCGAAGGCGGCGGCCAGGCGCTGCGCGAGGTCGCCGGGGCGCTGCCGGACGACCTCCAGACCGTCCTCCCAGCCGGTCGGGTCGCCGTCGAACACCAGCACCCGCCGTGGGCTGCCGCACGCACGGACCGCGGTGAGCGTGTCCGCCAGCGAGGCCGCGGCCAGCGTGGCCGTCTCGTCCGGGCTGAACGCGGTCTGCAACCTGGTCTTGGCCCGCCCCGGCAGCGGCTGCTTGGCCAGCACCAGCACCGCGTCGGCCCGATCCGGTCGGTCGGGGTCGAGCCGCTCCGCCGCGGTCAACCGACCGGCCTGGTCAGCGCGACCGTCATGTCCCGGACGGCCTGCACGATGCCGCGCGGGGTGCCCGTCACCTTCGACCGGCCGTGGCGGAGGTGGTAGTCGACCGGCACCTCACCGATGCGCCAGCCGGCGTCGGCCGCCTTGACCACGGTCTCGGCGGGATAGCCCGAGCGACGGTCCTGCAGGTCGAGCGCGAGCAGCCCCTCCCGGCGCGCGGCCCGGACGGGACCGAGGTCGGTCAGCCGGACCCCGGTCCGGGTGGCCAGGCGGGCCGCGAGCACCCGGTTCGCCAGCCGCAGGTGCCAGGGCTGCGCCCCTCGGCGGACGGGTCGGCGGGCACCGACCACCAGGTCCAGACGCCCGGCCCGCAACGGGGCCAGCAGCCGGTCGAGCTGGGCCGGGTCCAGGGTCCCGTCGGCGTCCATCACCACCACGAGGTCGGCCCGGGCCGCGAGCAGCCCCGCGTGGCAGGCGCTGCCGTACCCCCGCTGCCGGACCTCGACGACGCGGGCCCCGTGGTCCCGACCGATCTGGGCCGACCCGTCGGTCGAGCCGTTGTCGGCCAGGATCACCGCGATGCCCGGGGGCACCCGGGGCAGCAACCAGCGCAGCCCGGTCGCCTCGTCCAGGCAGGGCAGCACCAGCTCGACCTCGGGGGCGTCGTCCATCCCCCGACGGTAGGTCGGGACCGGGCTCCCGGCGGCGTCGGGTCGCTTTCGGTTCGCTTACGGTGTCGCCGGGGGCACCCGCCGCGGCGGGGGCGGCGGCCTAGAGTCGAGCATCATGTCCGGGCGCATCCTGGTCGTCGAGGACGACCCCACCATGGCCGAGGTGCTGGTGGCGTACCTGCGCCGGGCCGGCTACCGGACCGACTGGACCCCGGACGGCGACGACGCGGGTCGGCTCTGGCAGCAGCACCGTCCCGACGTGGTGATCTTGGACCTGATGCTGCCGGGCGCGTCCGGTCTGGAGCTGCTCCGCCGCCGCCGGGCCGAGGCCGACCAGGCTGCGGTGATCATCGTGTCGGCGCGGGGTGACGAGGAGGACCGGCTGATCGGACTGGAGACCGGCGCCGACGACTACGTGGTCAAGCCGTTCTCCCCCCGCGAGGTTGTGCTCCGGGTCGAGGCGCTGCTCCGGCGGGCCGAGCGCCTCTCCGGCGCCGCGCTGCTGAACCGTCGCCTGCAGGTCGGGGCCCTGGTCGTCGACCTCGGACCGCGCCGGGCGACGTACGAGGGACGGCAGCTGACCCTGACGACCCGCGAGTTCGACCTGCTCGCCTTCCTGGCCGCGCACCCGGGCGAGACGTTCAGCAAGGCCGAGCTGCTCCGTCGGGTCTGGGGCTGGGAGTTCGGCGACAACTCCACGGTGACCGTGCACGTCCGGCGGCTGCGGGAGAAGCTGGAGACCGATCCCTCCGATCCCAAGCTGGTGCTCACCGTGGGACGTTCGGGCTACCGCATGGCGGGAGAGGACGAGGAACGATGAACGACACCGTGCTCATCGTCGGGCTCACCCTCGGCGCCTGCCTGCTGGTGGGGCTGCTGGGGGCCGCGGCCCTGCACCGGCTCCGGACGCGTTCGCTGCGCTACCAGCTGCTCATCGCCACCCTGCTGCCGGTGGCGGCGGTCACCGCCACCGTCGTGGTGAACGTCTGGTTGATGTTCCTGTCCCCGCACGACTCGACGGTGATCATGATCTCGCTGCTGGTGTCGGTGCTGGTCGCCGTCTTCGGCGCCGTCGTGATCATGCGGCGGATCGGGCACGGCTCGGCCGAGCTCGGCACGGGCCTGCGGCGGATGCGGGCCGACTCGACCGGGGACGCCGCGGTCGACGTCCCCGTCGGCGCGACCCAGGTCGCACCGTCGCAGCTGCCGGCCGAGCTCGCGGCGGTGGTGGCCGACCTGGAGCAGACCAGGCTCCTGCTGGCCGAGACCAGACGGCGGGAGCAGGCCGCCGAGGACGCCCGGCGCGAGCTGGTGCGGTTCATGTCGCACGACCTACGGACCCCCCTGGCCGGGCTGCGCGCCCTGACCGAGGGCCTGGAGGACGGCGTCGTGCACGACGTCCCCCGGGCCCTGGAGCACATGCGCGCCACCATCACCCGGATGACGCACCTGGTCGAGGACCTGTTCGAGCTGTCCCGGGTGCAGGGCGCCCGGCCGGAGCGCCCGAGCACGCTGGTGTCGTTGTCCGAGCTGATCCTCGACGTCGGCTCGGAGTCGGCGGCGCTGGCCCGTAGCCGCGGCGTCGTCCTCGACGTCGAGGTGCCCGAGGACGACCGGCTGGCGGTGACCGGCTCGGCCGACGACCTGGCCCGGGCCATCGCCAACCTGGTCGGCAACGCCGTGCGCCACACCGGCACCGAGCAGGTCGTCCGCCTGCACGGCCACCGGGCCGACGACGGGCACATCCGGATCGAGGTGAGCGACGGCTGTGGCGGGATCCCCGACGCCAGCCTGGAGCGCGTCTTCGACGTGGGCTGGCGCGGTAACGGTGCCCGGACCGGGGACGGTGGCGCCGGTCTGGGGCTGGCCATCGCGCGAGGGGTGGTGGAGTCGCACGCCGGCCGGATCGACGTCGCCAACATCGAGGGCGGCTGCCGGTTCGCGGTCGAGCTGCCCGTCCCGACCGAGACCTCGGTGCGGGCACCGGCGAGCCGGCCGGAGGCGTCCGCGTGAGACTTCTGCTGACCGGGGACGCCGGTTTCATCGGCCGGGCGGTGAGCGTCGAGCTCGCCGGGCGCGGCGACGAGGTGGTGCCGTTCGACCGGGCCACCGACGAGCGCGACGACATCACCGACCTGGCCCGCGTCCACGCCGCCGCGACCGGGTGCGAGGCCGTGGTCCACCTCGCGGCCAAGGTCGGTCTCGGGGTCGGGATCGCCGACATCGACGACTACGCCCGGCACAACGACCTGGGCACGGCCGTGGTGCTGCGGGCCGCGGCGGAAGCGGGCATCCGCCGCCTGGTCTTCGCCTCGTCGATGGTCGTCTACGGCGAGGGCGCGTACGCCTGCGGGCGGCACGGTGCGATCCGTCCGGCGCCGCGCAGGCTTGATGATCTGGCGGCGGGTGACTTCGAGGTGCGCTGCCCGCAGTGCGGGGACCAGCTGCAGCCCGCGCTGGTGACCGAGTCGGCCCGCCTGGATCCCCGCAACGCCTACGCGGCCACCAAGGTCCACGGCGAGCACCTGGCCGCGACCTGGGCACGGGAGACCGGTGGCTCGGCCGCCGCGCTGCGCTTCCACAACGTGTACGGACCGGGGCTGCCGCGCAACACCCCGTACGCCGGGGTCGCGGCTCTGTTCGCCAGCCGGTTGGCGGCGGGTGAGGCCGCCCGCGTGTTCGAGGACGGCCGGCAGCGGCGCGACTTCGTGCACGTCGCCGACGTGGCCCGGGCGGTGGCGGCCGCCGTCCACGCTCCCCTGCCCGCCGGGCTGACCGCGCTGAACATCGGCTCGGGCCGGGTGACCAACGGCGGAGACGAGGCCGACATCGCGATCGCCTTCAACGAGCAGGTGCTGCTCGGGCGCGTGAACGCCGGCGAGCTGAAGCCCGGCTGCATCATCCTGCTCGAGAGCATGTGGGCCGCGAGCCCCGATCCCAAGATCGCCGCGCAGTACAAGGAGACGCGCGACCGGCTGCTGGCC
>JBMDXL010000921.1:0-6307 GCA_048594465.1 Microlunatus sp.
ACGAGCGGCGGGCGGCCACCCCGCCGGTGCGGTTCCTCGGACGCTGCCCGACCCGGACGGCCGACCGCCCAGCTCGCCCACCAGCCACCCCCATGACCCCCCACGCCCGGTCGATCCGGACCGGCGCTGCACGTCCATCAACGACGAGGAGTGCGACAGATGACCACCCAGACCACGATCTCCCCCACCTCACTGAGCCGTCGCCGGTTCCTGATCGGCAGCGGGATCGCCGCGGCCGCGCTCGGCCTCGGGGTGGCCGGCTGCAGTCCCGCGGCCGCGCCGACCGCCGGCGGTGATCCCACGTCGGCGGACCTCCAGATGACCTGGTGGGGCAACCCGACCCGCGACAAGGCCACCACCGCGGCGATCGCGGCGTACACCAGCGCCAACCCGGGAGTGACGATCAGTCCCCAGCCCGGCGAGTTCGCGAGCTACTGGGACCGGCTGGCCACCCAGACCGCGGGCAAGACGATGCCCGACATCATCCAGCACGAGGTCGGCTACCTCAGCGAGTACGCCCAGCGCGGATCGCTGCTCGAGCTGGAGAAGCACGGCCTGGACCTGTCGAAGTTCGCCGAGGGCACCACCGACTCCGGCCGGGTCCAGGGCACCCTCTACGGGGTCAACGCCGGTCTCAACACCCCGATCCTGATGGCCAGCCCGGCGGCGTTCGAGAAGGCCGGCGTCGAGCTGCCCGACGACACCACCTGGACCTGGGAGGACGCCATGGAGGTGGCCGCCCAGGTGACGTCGCGGTCCGGCGGGAAGATCGACGGGATGACCACCTTCTTCGGCAGCGACGCCTACTTCGGAGCCTACGTGCGCCAGGACGGCAAGGAGCTGTTCACCGAGCAGGGACTGGGCTTCGGGGCCGACGACGTGGCCCAGTGGTTCGACCTGATGATGCGCTACGTCGAGGCCAAGGCCCTGCCCTCGGCGTCCCGGATCGGCGAGGAGACAGCCAAGTCCCTCGACCAGAGCGCGCTGGTGCTCGGCACCGCCGCCATCAGCCCGTACTGGTCGAACCAGGTCCAGTCGGTCAACGACGCCTCGGGCCAGACCATGCGGATCCTGCGCTTCCCCAGCCGCTCGGGCCAGGCGACGGAGCGGAAGGCCTGGTACAAGGCGTCGATGCTGTGGTCCGCCGCCGCGAGCTCGGCCAACCCGGAAGCCGCCGTGGCAGTGATCAACTGGTGGGTCAACTCGATGGAGTGCGCCGACATCTGCCTGGCCGAGCGCGGGATCCCGGCGAACACCGAGGTGCTCGCCGGGATCACCCCGAAGCTGTCGGAGGCCCAGCAGGCGGTGGCCCAGTTCATCGCCGACATCGAGCCCGAGCTGGGCAGCACCCCGATCGTGGTCCCGCCCGGCGGCAGCACGCTTCCCCTGGTGCTCACCCGGCTGAGCACCGAGGTGCTCTTCGGCCGGACCTCGGCGAAGGACGCCGGTCAGGCGGTCGTCGACGAGGTGTCGTCCAACCTGACCACCTGAGACGGTCGGCCACCGGGGGTCCGCACGGGCGAACTCACCGGTGGCCGTCTCCTCAGCCGGCCAGTCGGGTGCCGGCGGTCGCGCGGCGCGCCGTGGTCGTGGTCGCCTTGGTCGCGGTGGTCTTGGCCGTGGTCTTCGCGGCCGGGGCTCGCTTGGCCGCCGTCTTCTTGGCCGCCGTCTTCTTCACCGCTGCCGCCTTGGCCGGCGCCTTCTTCGCGGCGGCCGCTGCCGTCTTCTTCGCTGCCGATGCGGCCGCCTTCTCGGCCGCCGCGGCCCGCTTCGCCGCCGCCTTGGTGACCGGGCGCCTCGGCGCGTCGATCAGGCTGGCCTGCGGCGGGCCGACCGGCACCTCACGACCCTTCAGGATGGGCCGGAGGAACTCGCCGGTGTACGACCGCGGGTTGGCCGCGATCTGCTCCGGCGTGCCCTCCCCGATCACCGTGCCACCCCGGGAACCGCCCTCCGGACCCATGTCGACCAACCAGTCGGCGGTCTTGATCACGTCGAGGTTGTGCTCGATCACCACCACCGTGTTGCCCGCGTCGACCAGCCGGCCGAGCACCCCGAGCAGCTTGCGGATGTCCTCGAAGTGCAGACCGGTGGTCGGCTCGTCCAGCACGTACAGCGTGCGCCCGGTGGAGCGCTTCTGCAGCTCGCTGGCCAGCTTGACCCGCTGCGCCTCGCCGCCGGAGAGCGTCGGGGCCGGCTGCCCCAGCCGGACGTAGCCGAGACCGACCTCGTTCAGGGTCTTCAGGTGCCGGGCGATCGCGGGCAGGGCGGCGAAGAACTCGACCCCCTCCTCGATCGACATGTCGAGGACCTCGGAGATGGTCTTGCCCTTGTAGTGGACCTCCAGGGTCTCCCGGTTGTAGCGGGCACCGTGACACACCTCGCACGGCACGTACACGTCGGGCAGGAAGTTCATCTCGATCTTGATCGTGCCGTCCCCGGTGCAGTTCTCGCAGCGGCCGCCCTTGACGTTGAAGGAGAACCGCCCCTGCTGGTAGCCGCGGACCTTGGCCTCCGGGGTCTCCGCGAACAGCTTCCGGACGTGGTCGAACACCCCCGTGTACGTCGCCGGATTCGAGCGCGGTGTGCGGCCGATCGGCGACTGGTCGACGTGGATGATCTTGTCGATCTCGTCGGCCCCGGTGATCGAGCGGTGCCGACCCGGGACCTCGCGGGCGTTGTAGATCCGCTTGGCCAGCGCGTTGTAGAGGATCGAGTTGACCAGCGTCGACTTGCCGGAACCCGACACCCCCGTCACCGCGATCAGCTGCCCGAGCGGGAAGCTCACCGTGACGTCCTGCAGGTTGTGCTCGGTGGCCCGGTGCACGGTGATCTCCCGACCCCGGGTCCGCGGACGCCGCTGGGCGGGTAGCGCGATCTGCCGCCGGCCCGACAGGTCCGCCCCGGTCAGCGACTCTTCGCTCGCGAGCAGCTCCTCGACCGGACCGGAGACCACCACGTTGCCACCGTGCTCGCCGGCGCCCGGACCGATGTCGACCGCCCAGTCGGCCACCCGGATGGTGTCCTCGTCGTGCTCCACCACGATCAGCGTGTTGCCCAGGTTGCGGAGCCGGATCAGGGTCTCGATCAGCCGTCGGTTGTCCCGCTGGTGCAGACCGATGCTCGGCTCGTCCAGCACGTAGAGCACGCCGACCAGCCCGGAGCCGATCTGGGTCGCCAACCGGATCCGCTGCGCCTCGCCGCCCGACAGGCTGGCGGTGGGCCGGCTCAGCGACAGGTAGTCCAGGCCCACGTCGAGCAGGAACTTCAGCCGCTCGTTGATCTCCTTGAGCACCCGCTCGGCGATCTGCTTCTCCCGGTCCGACAGCTCCAGCCCGGACAGGAAGGTGGCCGCCTCGTCGATCGACAGGGAGGCGACCTCGGCGATGTTCTTGTCCCCCACGGTGACAGCCAGCGAGGTCGGCTTCAGCCGGGCCCCGTGGCAAGCGGTGCAGGGCACCTCGCGCATGTAGCCGGCGAACCGCTCGCGTGAGGTGTCGGTCTCGGCCTCGGCGTGCCGCCGCTCGATGTAGGGGACGATGCCCTCGTACTTGGCGTTGTAGCTGCGCTCCCGACCGTAGCGGTTGCGGTAGCGCACGTGGATCTGACCGGGGACACCGAAGAGCAGGATCTTCTTGGCCGCCGCGGGCAGGGAGTGCCACGGGACGGTGGTGCTGAAGCCGGTCTCCTCGGCCAGCGAGGCGATCAGCCGCTGGAAGTAGTCGGCCACGTGGGCGGACGCCCACGGGGCGATGGCGCCTTCGTCGAGGCTCTTCTCGTCGTCGGGGACGAGCAGCTCCGGATCGACCTCCATCCGGGTGCCCAGCCCCGAGCACTCCGGGCAGGCGCCCCAGGGCCCGTTGAACGAGAACTGCCGCGGCTCCAGCTCGTCGATGGCGATGTCGTGGTCGTTGGGGCAGGCCAGCTTCTCGGAGTAGCGCCGCTCCCGCATCGGGTCCTTGGCGTCGAGGTCGACGAAGTCGACGGTGACGATCCCCTGGGTCAGCCCCAGGGCGGTCTCCACCGAGTCGGTCAGCCGCTGCTTGACGGTGGGCTTGACCGCGAGCCGGTCGACGACCACGTCGATGGAGTGCTTGTACTTCTTGTCCAGGGTCGGCGGGTCGGTCAGCATGATCGTCTCGCCGTCCACCCGGGCGCGGGCGAAGCCCTGCGAGGCGAGCTGGCGGAACAGCTCGCCGTACTCCCCCTTGCGCTCGCGGATCACCGGAGCCAGCACCTGGAAGCGGGTGCCCTCGGGCAGCGCCATCAACCGGTCGACGATCTGCTGCGGCGACTGGCGGCTGATCGGCTCGCCGCAGATCGGGCAGTGCGGCCGGCCGGCGCGGGCGTAGAGCAGCCGGAGGTAGTCGTAGACCTCGGTGATGGTGCCCACCGTCGACCGCGGGTTGCGGCTGGTCGACTTCTGGTCGATCGAGACCGCCGGCGACAGACCCTCGATGAAGTCGACGTCCGGCTTGTCCATCTGCCCGAGGAACTGCCGGGCGTACGCCGACAGCGACTCCACGTACCGTCGCTGGCCCTCGGCGAAGATGGTGTCGAACGCGAGACTCGACTTCCCCGACCCGGAGAGGCCGGTGAAGACGATGAGGGCATCCCGCGGGAGCTCCAGCGAGATGTTGCGCAGGTTGTGCTCTCGCGCACCGCGCACGACGATCTGGTCAGTCACGCCGACGATGCTATGCGGCCCCACCGACAGTGTGATCCCGTGCTCGCTCGCTGCGCTCGCTCGGGGACGGGAGCTCCGTCCGCGCGGTCGAGGTGGCGGATAGGTTGGGCCCATGACTGCGGCCTCCGACCAGCTGACGGCGGTACGGGCGTTGGTGACGGCCTCGACCCAACGGCTGCTGGGCGACACCATCGGGGTGGACCCCGACGACTGGCGGGCACCGAGCCGGTTGCCACGCTGGTCCCGGGGGCACGTGGCCACCCACCTGGCCCGACAGGCCGACGCGCTCACCCGTCTGACCGACTGGGCCCGGACAGGCACCCGGCAGGAGATGTACGCCTCACCGCAGGTGCGCGAGGACGAGATCGAGCAGGGGTCCGGTCGCACCGGCCTGGAGCTGCAGGTCGATCTGGACACCAGTGCCGGACGGCTGACCGACGGCTTCGCCGGTCTGGACGACGAGACGGCGGAGAACGGGTCGGGCGGCGCGTGGGACGCCGAGGTCGAGCTCCGTGGCGGTCAGCGCATCGTGGCCCGGCTGCTCCCCCTGGCCCGGTTGACCGAGGTCGTGCTGCACCACGCCGACCTGGACATCGGCTTCGAGGTGGCTGAGGTGGACGACGAGACCGCCGAGTGGCTGCTGGAGTTCGCCGCCCACCGGCTGGGCTCCCGGGACGAGTTCCCGCGGCTGGAGCTGGTCGGCGACTCGGGCTTCCACACCACCATCGGCAGCTCGGGCGACACCCGCCGGGTGACCGGCTCGTCGCCGGCCCTGCTCGGCTGGCTGACCGGGCGAGCGGCGCCGGACACCGTCCAGGGCACCGACGGGCTGGTGCTCCCTGGCCTGTGAGCCCGGGCGCGCACCGGCATCACCCGCACCGACCCGACGACGAGAGGAACGGCATGACAAAGACCGACCGCAACCGTTCGGAGGCCCCTCGATGACCGGCCGCGACCACGTCGAACCGGGCGGACCGGCCCTGCTGGTGCCCCTGTCCTCGGACGTGACGCTGGCCAAGATCAGCGTCGGCCCGATGGACAACAACGCCTACCTGCTCACCCCGGCGACGGGCGGCTCGGTGCTCATCGACGCCGCCGAGGACGACACCCGGCTGCTCGAGCTGATCGACGGTCGCGACGTCGCGGTGATCATCACCACCCACCGTCACGGGGACCACTGGCAGGCGCTGCCGGCAGTGGCCGAGGCCACGGGCGCCGCCCTGGTCTGCGGCCGACCGGACGTCGACGCCATCGCCACCGGCGCCTGGGTCGAGGGTCTGGCCGGGGCCTGGGACGGCGACGAGGTGACGGTCGGCGACGGGGCGCTCGAGGTGATCGGACTGGTCGGGCACACCCCCGGGTCGATCGCGCTGGCCTTCACCGGCGGCGACGGCGTGGTGCACCTCTTCTCCGGTGACAGCCTGTTCCCCGGAGGACCCGGGAAGACGACCGGTCCCGAGGACTTCACGTCGCTGATGGACGACCTGGAGACAAAGGTGTTCGACCGGTTCGACGACCGCACCGTCGTGCACCCCGGCCACGGCGACGGCACGACCCTGGGCGAGGAGCGGCCCCTGTTGGCCGAGTGGCGCGCCCGCGGCTGGTGAGCGTCGGTCTAGA
>JBMDXL010000922.1:0-2854 GCA_048594465.1 Microlunatus sp.
GGACCCGGAAGCTGCTGCTGCACCGCCGCGAGATCGACAAGATCGCCCGCGAGCTGGAGACCAAGGGCTCGACCCTGGTCCCGCTGGCCATCTACTTCAACGACGGCTACGCCAAGGTGGAGATCGCCATCGCCACCGGCACGCGGGAGTACGACAAGCGCCAGTCCATCGCGGCCCGCGACGCGGACCGGGAGGCGCAGCGGGCGCTGGCCGCCCGGACCCGACGGGGCCGCTGATGCGCCGGCTGGTCCGTACGGTCCTGCTGGGGCTCGCCGGGGTGCTGCTGGCCCTGGGGTTCACGGTCGCCCCGGCCGCCCCGGCGTCGGCCGCGTCGGACCAGATCGAGAAGTTCGCCATCGAGTACACGATGGGCACCGACGGTGTGCTGCAGGCCAAGGAGACGATCGTCTGGCGGTTCGGCTCCGAGTCCGGTCGGCACGGCATCGACCGCTACTTCGTCACCCGTGAGCCGTACGACGACCAGCAGGACGCCGTCTACACCGTCGACATCGAGGACGTCAGCAGCCCCGATCCCGGGGTGGCCACGCAGTACAGCGAGAACACCTCCGAGACCGACGGCGGCCGCGGCGAGCAGCTGCGGATCCGGATCGGTGATCCCGACGAGACGATCAGCTCACCCACGGCGACGTACGTCATCACCTACTCGGTCAAGGGCGCCATGCGCACCTTCAGCGGCTACGACGAGTTCTACTGGGACGCCACCGGTTCGGACTGGAAGGCGCCGATGACCGACGTCTCGGTCAAGGCCACCGTGCCCGGCGGGGCACAGGAGCTGAGCTGCTTCGCCGGGCCGGTGCAGAGCAAGAACCCGTGCACGTCCGCCAAGGTCTCCGACGGCGTGGGGGAGTTCACCCAGGCGAGCCTGCCGGCCAAGCAGGGGATGACCATCGGCGTCAAGATCAAGTCCGGTCTGGTGACGGACAACGCGCCGCACCTGGAGCCGGACGGCAGCAAGCTGAGCGCCGGTCAGCGGGCCGGGGTGTTCGCTCTGCTCGGCGCCGGGCTGGTGGCCCTGATCGGGTCGCCGATCGTGGGCACCCTGTGGTGGCGCAAGAACGGGCGGGACCGGCGCTACGCCGGGCTCGCCCCGGGGACGGTGCCGCTGCCCGGTCAGCAGGCCCCGGTGGTGGCCAGTGATCCGGACCTGCCCATCCCGGTGGCGTTCACCCCGCCGCGGATCCCGGTCGCCGAGGCGGGCCTGCTGATCGACGGGCAGGTGGACACCCGCGAGACGGCGGCCACCATCATCGACCTGGCGGTCAAGGGTGCCCTGACCGTGCAGAGCGAGGGCAAGAAGGACTTCCAGGTCACCCTGGTCGACCCGAACCGCGCCACCGCCCCGCACGAGATGGTGCTGCTGACCGAGCTCTTCGGCGGGCGTCCGCCGGGGGCGGTGGAGGACCTGTCGAAGCAGGGGAGCATGAACAAGGCGCACCTGGCCATGCAGAAGTCCGTCCGCAACCAGGTGGCCAGCCGGGGTTGGTTCCGCGCCGTCCCCTCGGCGGCGGCCACCAGTGGCTTCGGCTTCGGTCTGATCGTGTTCGCCGTCTTCCTCGGCTTCACCCTCGGCGCGGTCTTCCTGCTCCTGCTGGTGCCGCTGCTGCCGATCCTGATCACCTTCGCGATCATCCGGTTCAAGATGCGCCGCGGTCAGCGCACCGCTGACGGTCGGGCGGTGTGCGACCAGGTGGAGGGCTTCAAGACGTACCTGGCCACGGCGGAGGCCGAGCAGATCCGGTTCGAGGAGGGCGAGGACATCTTCTCCAAGTACCTGCCCTGGGCCATCACCTTCGAGCTGGCCGACCGGTGGGCGAAGATCTGCGGCGACCTGGTGGCCATGGGCCGGATCCCCAACGAGACGCCCTACTGGTACGTGGGCAGCTACCACATGGCAGCGTTCAACTCCGGCTTCCTGACCAGCAGCCTGACCACGGCGGCGGCCCCGGCGGCCTCGTCCGGGGCGAGCGGCACCGGCTTCGGCGGGGGCAGCTCGTTCGGCGGTGGAGGGTTCTCCGGCGGCGGTGGCGGCGGCGGAGGCGGCGGCTCTTGGTGAGCTCGCGACGAGCGCAGTGAGGAAGCGCCCGTCGCGAGCGGCCGTGAAGCGGAGCGCCGTCGCTGTCTGGACCGACGAAAGAGCAGACACGCTTCACAGTCTGCGAGTGAGGAAGGAAGACAGGGACCTCAGCGCGCAGCGGCTCAGCGAGTGACGACTGGCGCCGTCAGCGCACGGCCACCAGGTCCACGACGAAGATCAGGGTCTCGCCCGGCTTGATCACGCCACCGGCGCCGCGGTCGCCGTAGCCGAGGTGCGGCGGGATGACCAGCTGGCGGCGACCGCCGACCTTCATCCCGACCACGCCCTGGTCCCAGCCCTGGATGACGCGACCCGCGCCGAGCGGGAAGTCCAGCGGCGCGCCGCGGTTGTAGGAGGCGTCGAACTCCTCGCCGGTGCTGTGGGCCACGCCCACGTAGTGCACCTTCACCTGCTGGCCGGCCTTGGCCTCCTCGCCCTCACCGACGATCAGGTCGGTGACCACCAGGTCCGTCGGGGTGTCGCCCTCGTAGAAGTCCACTTCTGGTTTCTCGGTCATGGGCGACCAACTTACCGGTGCCGTGGCGACCGGGCGCGACGTCGTCGGGATCCGGTCGCGTGGCCGCCCGGCCCGTGGTGTCCGGGCGCTCCGCGACCCCGTACGCGATCCGGGTCAGCTCAGCGAGCTGAGGTCGTCGGGGACGTCGACGGCGTACCGGCGTAGCTCGTCCAGTGCGACGACGTCGAGCACGCGCTCGTTGGTGGCCGCCAGCACGATGGGTGCCGCCACCCCGGCCTCGA